>JAZFTN010000038.1:0-5287 GCA_036446715.1 Acidimicrobiia bacterium
CTCTGACCTCACCGGCCGCTGACAGAGATCACTGGCGTGTCGAGGCCGCTCGGCGATAGGGCTCGGCGGAGGACCGGGCCGGAGAGGTCCTGAGCGGGGCGTGTCTGCTGGTGGTAGGCGTGGGCTGCGTCGCGCCATCGGGCGCTGGCGAGGCATGTGGTATCGGTGGGGTCGACGTCGGATCCCTCTCTCAGGCGGGTCTCGGTATACGTGGCGGCAGTGTCGATCCAGCAGCGTGCGGGCTTGGGGTCGGCGGGTGGGGTTCCGATTGCGTCGAGGAGGTCTTGGGGCGGTTCAGTTCGTAGGCGGCGACGTGAGCGTTGATGCGGTGATTGAGTTCTTCGGTTACCGCTGAGTAGTGGTGTAACACACCGGCGTTCTGTTCCAGCCAGGTTTCCCGGAACGCTTGATGATCGATCAGTTCGGTGCGTCGGGTTTCGAGAGTTTGGATCTGGACCCAGGTTCCACTGGTGCAGAAACGTTCGGCGATGTTTCTGGCTTGGTCGATGGCGGAGTCGAGGGCGACCAGTTTGTCGGTGACGTCATGCATCCGTGGGCTGTGGTGGATGGTGGCTTCGAGTTGGTCGCGCCATGCAATGAGTTGCGCATCGGTGACACTGGCAACGGGGAGGCCTTGGTATGTAGCGGGTGGCTCGATCACGGATTGGGTGAGCTGACGAACCAGGACGTCAGTGTGGCTCTCGGTGAGGGGATCGCCGTGGATGTGGGTGCATTCACCGAGCCGTCCGGGAGCGTCGTAGATCCACAGGTGGGTTTCGCCTCTGGCCCGCGACAGGGCGGTGTAGCCGTGTTCGGCCCGCATCCCGGTGTCGGCGTAGACGTGGGTGCGCAAGGTGACGCTGCCGGTGTCGGGATCCACGTGGGTAATGGTGCCGGTTTGGCCGTTACGGATGTCGGCGTGGCGGTACCAGTTGTCGCGCACCACGACCCGGTCCCCGGCCTGAAACTCCAAGCCCCACCTGTTCACTACCGCCGGCCCGCGAAGCAGGCCGGCGGTGGTGAATGCGGACCCGGGCGAGTTGGTTGAGCATCTGTACCTGTCAGGCAAGTCGTCCCCAACCTGATCTCGGAGCTTGGCGGCCGCGTCGTCGGCACCGCGGCCCCGGGCGACCAGTTCACGAGCGGCATCTACAGCATCGACGAGATCGGCGACGATCTTCTCAACGGGCCGTCGACTCACAAAGTGATGGCTTCCTCCAGGACATCACGGTCGCGGGGCAGCAGAGCTCGGCTGCTGACGACGCCCACGCCCACACCGAGCATTTCCTCCAGCTCACGACGGAAGCCGGCGAGATCGAAAAGCGTGGCAGCCGCGGGTAGATCGACGAGAAAGTCAATGTCAGAGGCTGGACCAGAGTCTCCCCGGGCAACGGAGCCAAAAAGGCGAAGGTTCGAGATCCCGTAACGGCGGGCCAGAGCCTCGATGTCGTCTTTCCGCGTCTCGACTAGCGCCCGCAGTTGTACGCCTTCGACGGCCTTTCAACAGGGCATGTCTCTGGTCAGAACAAGCTGCTCTGAACGTGAAATTGGAGGGTTTCTGACAGGGCTACTGACACTCTGCTGAAAGGGTTCGCTGCTAGATGCCGGTCGCAGAGGGATCGGAGAACCGCTTTGAGCCTTATGAAGACGTCGCAGCAGGCCGGCATACCCCAAGAGTGGCCAAGGATTCGCAGCTTCCGTCGCGGGAGATGTCGTGATGTTGGTCTGGCCGCTTCGGACGAGGGGGCCAGCATCGGATACCAGACCTTGTGGGTGACGTCAGCCATTCTGCGCCCGGTGAACACAACTCCAATCCGCCGCAGCCACTTCATTCTCGGACCGATCGTGGGCCGCCAGCGGGCAAGCCCAGAACCGATTGGACCGACAACTGACATCGAACTGAAAGATAAGGGTTCCGAATCACGATGCGGCTATATCCCGAATACGAAGGAGGACTCCGATCCCCAAGCACAGAAACCGCCAGCCAACACGTCCGCGGATGAGACCGGCTGCTTCACCCTCGTCGCGTGCACAACCCTGTCAAAGACACACGCACGTGCAACAAAGTTGCCTATGTATACATGTAGACAGGTGAGGTTCTGATGGATCTAGACCGAGGTGCGCTGGCCAAAATCGATCGCAGGGTCCTTTCAGGGCTCGGCCACGAGGAGCGCTACCAGATGGTCAGGGTGCCGGTCTCCGAGGCGATGTGGTCGACATGGCGCAGATACTGCGGCGCTCTCGGAGTTCCGATGGGGCGGGCGATGGCCACTCTGATACAGCACGAACTCCGCGCAGTCGTCGACAATCCCGATGGCGATCCGGTCTTCATCGCTCAGATCGAGAGCCGTGAAGCGGAACGGCAAGCCGCTCTCGATGGCAGGGAACGCCAGCTGGATGCCCGAGAACAGCGGCTCCAAGCGCAGCAGCATCAGAGGTTGGTCGTTCCTGTTGGACCTCGACCAGCAAGTCGTGCTGTCAAGGTAGGACGGAACGATCGATGCCCGTGCGAGTCGGGCCTCAAGTACAAGCGGTGCCACGGGGCCTGATAGTGAGCCCAATTCCACGCATGTCACCTCGGCCACCTCGGAAAAGCCCGCCCAGCTACTACGGGAGCAGACGCTGTGTTGGCCATGCCTCTGCTCTCGACGTCAGCTCGCAATAATCAGGGATATGCACACTAGGAAGGGCTGTCGATGCGCATCGCTTGTCTGACGATCGAGGGCTTCCGCGGTTTCGATGAGTTCGATCTGGTACCGAGAAGTCTCCGACCAGTGTTGGAATGGTTCAAGTCCTGTTTGTCTCCTGTTGAACGGATGACAACGGAATCAACAGAGGTCCAGAGGTCCGACGTTGCATATTCGTGGTGTCAGGGAAAACACGAAATGTCATGCTGATGGATGGTGGGAGAAAGGGGGAACAACCATGCCAGAGCGCAACCTCACACGTCGTTGGTCACCCAAAGGCTCCCACCCACTGCCCGACGGCAGTTACGCACATGACCACGTCGGATTTCAAAGAACGGTTGGCGGATTCGCATCACCGCCAAACTCAATGCAGAGCCCGACGCCGCCAAGATCGCTCAAGTCCTGATCGAGCTCGCCAATCTGGAGTCTCTACGAGATTGAGATCGACCCCAGGCCGTCGAACAAGCGTTCGGTATAGTGTGGACAATATGGACAAGATTCCGTTTTCGGTTTACGACTTTTTTGGGTACCTCAGTTCAGGTGTCGTAGTTCTGTTCTCTGCCACCTATTCGTATCAAGGCACTGAAGCTTTTGACATCGACTTGGGAGTCGCACAGATCTTGCTCTCCGTCGTTGGTGCCTACGTGATTGGTCACGTCGTAGCGGCCATGTCGAGCTTCCTCCTGGAGCGTCGACTTACCCGAGGCGTCATCGGCTCGCCTACCGACCTCCTCTTTGAACAAGAGGCGACGGAAGGTTGGCGCCGTGTTTTCGGTCAGTATCACAAACCGCTGCCAGAGAAGACTGCAGAACGAGTCCTCTCAAAAGCGAAGAAAGCGGCGAGCATCGAGAGTCCAGGAGAGGCCTTGTTCTTCCACTGTTTTGGTGTTGTCAGACAAGATGAGTATCCACGACAGCGACTAGCGACGTTTCTGAATCTCTACGGCTTCGCGAGAAATGTCGCGATGGCGGCCCTGATAGGCGCCGTCATGATTGGAGTGAGCGTCTTTTTCAACGATCGGGTTGACCAGGCTCTGCTTTGGGCCGGATCACTACTGACGCTTCTTGTCAGTGTCGCTATGTACTTTCGATATCTGAAGTTCTACCGACAGTATTCGGTAGAGCTGTATGTGACCTATGCGGAGATGTGAAGATGCCACTGACGTGAGCCCCGGATAGTGGTCCACCTGTTGTGGGAGTCCATACCCTTGAAATGGGAGGATGACCACGATGAAGAGACACCGACATACGCCTGAGCAGGCGGTGCGCAAGCTCCATGAGGGCGAACGCATGCTGAGTGAGGGCAAGGACATGACCGAGGTGTTGCGTCATCTCGAGATCGCCGAGTCGACGTGGAACCGGTGGCGGAACCAGTACGGCGGGATGAAGGTCAGTGGAGCGAAACAGCTCAAGATGCTTCAAGTCGAGAACACCCGTTTGAAGAAGCTCCTGGCGGAGGCCGAACTGGATAAGGCGATGTTGAAGGAGTTGGCCGAGGGAAAATGGTGACCCCGGATCGTCGTCGCCGCGCTGTTGTGGTGCTGGTGGAACGGTTCGGGGTTTCAGAGCGGAGGGCGTGCCGGGTGGTGGGTCAACATCGTTCAACTCAACGCAGACCGGCCCGGCCGGAACCGTCCGAGGATGTGAAGCTGCGTCGCCGGCTGCGGCGGTTCGCTCGTCGTCATCCTCGTCTGGGGTGGCGCAAGGCCCATGTGGTGGTGCGCCGCGAAGGTTTCGTGGTGAACCACAAGAAACTCCGCCGAATATGGCGTGAGGAAGGCCTGCGCCGACCACCGCCACGGAAGAACAAGAAACGCCGCCCCGGCGGCATCGATGGGGTCCTGTTCGCTGCTGAGTATCCCAACCATGTGTGGGGACTCGATTTCCAGTTCGACGAGACCGCCGACCTGCGACGGCTGAAACTGTTGAACATCGTCGATGAACACACCCGGGAAGCCCTCGCCACCGATGTCGCCCGGTCGATCACCGCTGATCACGTCGTTGCTGTGCTTGAACGTCTCGTCGCCGAAAGGGGCGCACCTGGGTACATCCGAATGGATAACGGACCCGAACTGATCGCCTGGGCGCTACGAGACTGGTGCCGCCTCACCGGGGCAGGCACCATCTACATCGAACCGGGATCCCCCTGGGAAAACCCCTGGATCGAATCGTTCAACGGACGGACCCGAGACGAACTGTTGAACATCACCGAATTCGGGTCGCTCACCGAAGCACAAGTTGTCATCGAAGACTGGAGGAACGAATACAACACCTGGCGACCCCACAGCAGCCTCGGAGGACTCACCCCCGCCGAGTACGCTGCCCAATGCACCCACCAACACCAACCGACACACCCATAACAGTTGGACCAACTACAGGGGCCCCGTCAGCTGTACTAGACGACAAAACCCCTGGTCACTATTCACCGTAAGCGCATTGTTATCTGGTTTAGGAAGGTTCCCTTAGCCGCACATAATGCCTGCGAGCTCAAGGGGTCATTGCAACACTTCGGCGAGTTTCTCTGATGGTGACATCCAGTCGAGGGTCTGTCGAGGTCGTCCGTTGAGGGAATGTGCCGCCTTGTCAAGGTCGGCCTGGGT
>JAZFTN010000039.1:0-2780 GCA_036446715.1 Acidimicrobiia bacterium
GTGAGGCCATTCTCATCGGCCGAATGTGCCGTTTCCAACTGCGGATCTCTCGTAGCGGAGGTGCTCGAAGTCCACTCCGCTCAAGTGACGTAAGTGATAGAAGTTGTGGTGCTCCCTGCGCATCTCGCCATCGGTGGGAATGTCAATTCCCGCGTCGACCCGGGCCGTCACCGCTGCCTGTGTTGCCAACGCGAACTGCGTCTCGAGGTTCCGGTTGTCGAAGTAGTAGGCGTCGAAGGTGACCGAATACGGCATCTGAAACCAATCGCGAACCGGCACGTAGTCAGGCTTTGGGAAAGCTCCGATAGTCGTGGTGAGAACCCTGGTCACGGTCGAGTGAACATAGCCGTGCCGCAGTCAACGGTTCCCCTCGGCGTCGATTGCATACGTGATACGGCGACCCTTCTGGCCGGAGCCGTGACCGTAATGGTGCCATTGCGGAAAGTTGAAGTCTGAGGTGACGGATGACGGCAGCAGAAGCACCGCCTCGAGGAACGCCTCGAGGTCCGGCACGCTGTAGAAATTGACCTCGTAGCCCCAACTGACCAAGTCGTCGAACATCTCGCGTGCCCGGTGGTGCTCCCAATCGACTGAGAACCGGCTTATGCCCCAGGAGGTCAGCATTTCCAGCGTCTTGCGCGCCTCGACAGGCGCGGCGGCGATCAAAGGAGACAGCCAGGCGATGGGACACTGCACGATGGCATCCGGATGCTCGGCCCGGATACGTCGGAATCCCTCCTCTCGAGTCGTTTCGACGTCACCGTTGAACCAGAGCCGGTCGTCGGTGAATCCTTCGTCGACGACGATCTCCAGCACCCGGTCCAACACATCGTGACCCCCCTTGAGGTCGAGCTTGATTGCCCGATTGTGTTTGGAGACCTCGCTCACCACCCGGTCGAAATACAACCATTCTTCGTTGGGGAGAGCGGGACTGTCCTCAAACGAATCGTGGCGGCAGATGAACTCGCCGGCAGAGTTCCGACGTATGTCGAATTCGGCCCAGAACACGTCGGAGGCGAAGAACTGGCGCAGATTGTCTGCGTCGTTCACCCCATGCCACACGAGTTGCACGTCAGGCGGCAGTGCCTCCTCGCTGGCTACCAGGTCTGTCAGGCCATAGTTGTTCCCTCGGGCCGTGCCCTGGGGGATGGATACTGGCCCTGACTCGAAGATGGTGTCGGCATGCAGCAAGAGCATCCCGGTCTTCTCGGCCGCAGGAACCAGCGCCTCGAGCGTGGAGGGCTCGTTGTCGATCATTGCGAACACGTGATAACCCTGGTCCTGGAAATGCTGCAGTCCGGTGGTCTTGCTTGCCTCGACGTCCTGGTTCCAATCGCCGGGATTCATGATGAGGAGGTCAGTGCTGAAGTGCACTCGATGGGGCTCACCTAGCCTGTTTAGGGATCGCAACGTCACGTCTCTCAGCTTCTCCGGTCTGCCGGTGAGCAGTCCCACCGAGGTGTTGGGCTGAAGTTGGAACCAGCGGATCATGGGGAAAACCCCGGGGAAAGGGCGGTGTGTGGCCAGGATCGTGTCTTCTTGCCAGCGTCGTTCGAGATACCAATCGACCACCGCGGGGCGCTCCGAGGCCGGGACCGCGACCCTTTCGAGAATCTGCTCGATATGATTCTCGTGCACCGTCACATCAGACGGTCGCAACCGTGTGAAATGTGCCGTTCCCCCCTCCTCGTCGTAGGACTGGAGCACAGAAAGCACCAGATACCTCATGTCGATGATGGTGCCATCGATGTCGGACACCAACATGAGTGGTTCGCCGGGATATCGGGTCCCAATCTGGAGGTAACAATCGGAAAGTGCCTTCATCCAGTTCATGCTTCGCTCCCCCCGGTCCCCGGTGAAGTCCGGCGTCCTGCCAGTGCAAGCATGCGGGCCGGCCAGTTGGTTGTGACCGAAGTGACTCCCATATCGATCAACTCCGCGAAGCGCCTCTGATCGTCGACGACGAAGACCCACACACCCAACCCCACCGTTCTCGCGAAGTCAACCAGATTGGGGTCGACCAGCTTTTCGCGTAGGTTGATGCCGGCCGCTCCCAACTCGCCGGCGCGCTCGATGGCTCGGTTCACGACGGCCCGGGTCTCGGCAGAAATGTTCTCGGGAAGAGGGTCGGGGTTGAAGAGTGTGCTGATCTCGTCGGTTGTCTCCGCCATGATCTCAAAACACTTCACGTGGCATCCGCTGACCACGACATCGTCGGTCAGCCCCGCTTCGCGCACCGCCGCGATACCCGGAGCAACCGCATCGGGAATCTGGAAATCAAGATTCAGCGGTACTCGCTCTCTGGCCAGGTTGAGCGCATCCTCCAGCGATGGAACCCGCTCGCCTGCGAACTCGGGGCCCTTCCATGCGCCGGCGTCGAGTCGCTGTATCTCATCCCAGGTGTGATCCGCCAAAAGGCCGCTGCCTGTCGTCGTGTGTTCGAGTCGCTCGAAGTGTAAGAGGACCGGCACGCTGTCGTTCGTCAATCGGACATCGACCTCCACCATGTCGACTCCGATCTCGATCGCCTTCTCGATGGCGAGCCGGGTGTTCTCGGGAGCCCGCCCGGAGTCTCCGCGGGGGGCAATTATCTGCGTCCACTGAGGCGATTGGTAGGACATTTTCAGGGGCGTGGCAAAAGCGGAGCGATGCTGGTCATTCCCGCGCGAGCCTTCAGGCCCAGAGAAGTGACTGCTCGGTCTCCGGATCGAAGAGTTGGATTTTGGATGTGTCGACGGTGAGGCTGATATTGTCGCCGATACTGACCCCCCTGGTCTTGT
>JAZFTN010000040.1:0-3794 GCA_036446715.1 Acidimicrobiia bacterium
TGCCGCTGCACCGGTTATCACAACATCGTTAGGGCCGTTGAGTACGCCGGGGCAAAGATGCGTGGCGTAGAGCCGGCACCTCCAGATTGGGAAGGGGGCAACTGATGGCGACTACTAGTGCGTTGGGTGGTTCTGTAAGACGAAGAGAGGATCCCGCCCTGATCCAGGGTTTGGGTCAGTTTGTAGATGACATCGCACCGGTCGGGACGACTCACGTGGCGTTTGCGCGCAGCCCATACGCCCACGCCGTGATCAACTCGATCGACACCAGCGCTGCAAAGGCAGCCGATGGAGTCGTTGCTGTCTACACCCACGATGACGTAGCCCATCTCGGTGACCTGCTCGCCCAGGTGGTGGTGGCAAAGGGACGTCCACTGTTGGCCCACGGCAAGGTCAACCATGTCGGTGAAGCGGTTGCCATGGTCGTGGCCGAAAGTGCGGCTCAGGCGAAGGATGCGGCCGACCTCGTAGACGTCGATTACGAGCCGCTCAAGGCCGTGATCGATCTCAAAGAGTCGGCCTCCGACGCTGCCCTGGTGCATGACGATCTCGAGTCGAACGTCATTGTGGCTTGGGAGGCAGGTCCTTTCGGGGACGAAGAGGGAATCGCCGCAACCAAACAGACGATCGCCGACGCCAAAGCCCGCGACGACACCATCACCGTCTCGATCGAAGCAGTCAACCAACGGTTGATCCCGGTAGCCATCGAACCACGTTCGGTCCTCGCCGAGTGGCAAGAGGGGTACCAGCGCTTCAGGGTCTATTCCAGCTCGCAGATACCCCACGCCCTGATGGGAGCGATCAAGACCACCTTTGGTCTTGACTCGAATCAGGTTCACGTGACGGCCCCTGAAGTCGGAGGAGGATTCGGTGTCAAGCTCAACATCTACAACGATGAGATTCTGGCTTGTTTCGCGGCTCAGCAGCTTCGACGGCCGGTCAAGTGGACTGAAACCCGACGCGAGGCGGCTGGGTCATCTACTCACGGACGGGGTTGGGTGGGGACGGCAACTGTTACAGGCACCAAGGACGGTGAGATTCTCGGGTATGAGCTCGACGCAATCGCCGACATAGGGGCCTACGAGCAGAACCTGAGCGCAGCGATCCCCTTCCTGGCTCTGTTCGTCGGATCCGGCCAGTACAAGTTCCCGACGCATTGGAAGGCAACGTGTGTGTTCACGCACACGATGACCACCGATGCCTGTCGCGGAGCCGGGCGACCGGAGGCGGCCTACTACCTGGAGCGCGTGATCGACGCGTTCGCGAGGGAAATCGGAGTCGACCCCGTCGACGTGCGCAAAAAGAACTTCATTGAGAAGTTCGACGAAGCTGTCATATCGCCGATCGGGTTCGCTATTGACACCGGCGACTACGCGACCAACCTCGACAAGCTGGTTGAGGTGTCGGATTACGAGGGGCTCAAGGCGCAGCGCGATGCCGCCCGGGCCGAGGGGCGTCATGTCGGTATCGGGATAGCCACCTATTGCGAGGTGTGTGGTTTTGCGCCCACAGCTCTCTCCGAGCTGGGATTCTCCTGGTCGACATACGGGTTGCCGGCGGGTTTCTATGGCACCGGCCTGGTGAGGGTCAACCCGGACGCCTCTGTCACCGTCGTCACCGGTACCGGCCCAAGTGGCCAGGGTCACCAGACGACATGGGCGCAGCTCGTATCCGACAGGCTGGGGATTCCGGTGGAGAAGATCAGGGTCATCCACGGAGACACTGAAGAGTCGCCGATGGGGATCGGCACGTTCGGCAGTCGCTCCATGGCGGTTGACGGCACGGCAACGTTCGACGCCGCGGAGCGGGTCGCCGTGAAAGCCAAGAGCATCGCCGCCCATCTTCTCGAAGCCTCAGCAGAGGACATCGAGTTGAGCGCGGAAGGTGCCTCGGTTGTCGGTTCCCCCGACAGCAGTATCGAGTGGGGAGAGATCGCCGCTGCGGCATACCTGCCCCATCGTCTTGGCGAGAGCGAGATCGAAGGTGGTCTGGAGTCCCATGTCATTTTCGACCCGCCAAACGCCACCTGGCCTTTCGGGGCTCACCTGGCCATGGTTGAGGTCGATGACGACACCGGCGATGTCAAGATCCTTCGCTACATAACAGTTGACGACTGTGGCAATGTGATCAACCCGATGATCGTTGCGGGACAGTTGCACGGCGGCGTCACCCATGGCATCGGCCAAGCTTTGTTCGAAGAGGCCGTCTATGACGAGGACGGCAACATGTTGACCGGATCGTTGATGGATTACCCGATCCCGACTGCGGGCGACGTGCCCTTCTATGAGCTCAACAGCACGGTCACGCCGACGAACGTCAACTCACTCGGCGCCAAGGGAATTGGTGAGGCGGGCACAATCGGAACGGCCCAAACCATCGTCAATGCGGTGGTCGACGCGCTGAGCCCGATGGGAGTCAAACACATCGACATGCCTCTCAGACCGAAACGGGTCTGGGCGGCGATGCAGGAAGCGAGGGGTTGATATGTACCCGAGAAAGTTCGATTACGTAGCCCCCTCCTCGTTGGAAGATGCGTTGGGCGCCCTCGGTGATGACTCAAAGGTGATGGCCGGAGGGATGAGCCTCATCCCACTCATGAAACTGCGACTGTTCTCACCAGGACTCGTCGTGGACATCGGGAGAATCCCCGGCCTAGACACCATCGACGACGGTGGAGATCACATCTCGATCGGTGCCCTGGTTACTCATGGCGAAACCGCTTCTGATGATGCGGTCGGTGCCAACGCCGCCGCCCTGGCGACTGCGGCATCCCTCACCGGGGATGTGCAGGTACGCAACCGGGGAACCACATGCGGGGCATTGGCGCATGCCGACGTGGCGGCCGACCAGCCTGCGGGTGCCCTTGCCTGCGGTGCGGTGATGGTTGCCCAATCGGCGTCGGGCACCCGGGAGATCCCCGCATCTGAGTTCTTCGTCGACGCGTTGACGTCAGCATTGAACCCTGACGAGATCCTCACATCGATACGGATTCCCAAGGCCGGCGCAGGAGAGGGCTCTGCATATGACAAGCTGGGCCGTCGGGGTGGTCACTCCGACTACGCCGTCGCCGGAGCAGCGGCGTGGGTGAAGAAATCCAACGGATCGATTGAGGCCGCCCGAATCGCGCTGACCGGCGTAGGTACGCGACCTACTTTGGCTTCAGGTGTAGCCGATGCTCTGGTCGGGACCGACGGGTCGGAAGCGGCAGTCGCCGCAGCCGCAGAACATGCTTTGGAGGGTGTCACGGTGCTCGAAGACCTGTACGGATCGGAGGAGTACAAGAGTCATCTCGCCAAGGTCTATGTGGCTCGAGCGATAAACCAGGCCCTCGCCAGCATCTGAACAAAACCATCAAGTGAACTTGTAGGGTCGAACTCATGCCGGGCCTCGCATAGCGCGCCCACAATCGGCAAGCATTTATCCAAACGGGACCGTGTTCCTCTACTGGGCCGAGGACAACGCCACGTCTGGCAGCGGAGGCGACTTAATCGGTGGAAGAAAGTACAACTCTTTGTCCGAGGCTTGCGACGTGGTCGATGCGGCAGGCTGGTCCGGCAGCGGAGTGGTGACCGGCGGCAACCTGATGACCCACTACTCGGACTAGCTGAGATGGTCTGATCTGATAATCGAACCTCCCCGATCTGTAAAGGCCGGGGGGTTTGTATGTGCAGTTCGGGTGCATCCTCCACTCGGCATACCCAACGCGCACTGCCCTGACCGCACTCTTTCAGGCTCTTCGAGGAAAGAGGCGTTCTGACCCGTCGTCCATCCGGGTAGCCTCCGGGCGATGGACA
>JAZFTN010000041.1:0-7622 GCA_036446715.1 Acidimicrobiia bacterium
CACTAGTTCCCCAACCTGAGCTTCACTTCAGCGGCTGAGTTGGAGGTCGACGACGAGGGGAAAGTGGTCCGATCCCATTGCAGGACCGAGAAAGCGATCCACAGCCGACAGGGTGTCGCTATGAAGAAGATGGTCTATTGGCACCCTCATGAGAAAGGTCGACGACGTGGGAAAGCTCGGTTGCACGCCAAAACCGAGTTGGGAGTTCCGTAGCGGAGCCCTCGCCATGAGGTTGCGAAAGGGCCATGACCACGGGGTGGCGTTGAAATCACCGACGACAATGAAGCTATCTTCCTGGTCCGCGGCCCAGGTGGCCGCGAAATCGAGCTGGGCGTCCCTCAACTGGGCCCGACGCTTCTCGGTGGGCGCCAGCGGGTGAGTCGAGAGGACGCTGATTCCCTCGGGCCAGCCGGTCGGCCGGTACATGATCGAAACAGCGCGTGGTTGAGCCTCGGTAAACCCGTAAGAGATAGCCTCCACATCCTCGCCTCGGACCATCACCAGGGTGCCGAAGATGAGACTGTCCGAACGAGGGCGAATCACCTCGTAGCCGAGATCCGCCGCGTCGATCGCTACTTCCCAGGGCCGGCTTGCCTCGTGGAGCAACACCAGATCAGGGTCGACCGTCCTGATGTACTCGATCACGTCCGAGTAGCTCGAGTTCGTCGAGAGAAGGTTGAACGACATCACTCGCAGTGATGGCAAGTCGGGATCGGCCACACCGGGTGACCCGGCATAAAGGGGAAGGACGAACACCAGGTTGATCGCGGCGACAGCCAGGATCCCATACCCGATCCGTCGCCATCTCGACATCAGAACGACCAGGCCCAGGATGACGAGGCTCACTACATACTGCGGTCGAAAGTTGGCGAGGACGTCCAGCCACCAGACCCATCGCCCGGCAAAGGCGGCGAGGGACACCGCGGCCAATGCCACAGCCGGGATGGCTACCAGAATCACCTGGCAAGGCTAGGGAGTCGCAACGCCGGGGTCGGAGACACCATTGTCGATTGCCCACTTCCTTACTATCCGATACGCCTCCTCCGCCGAATACGGGCCGTCATCGATGCGCTTCTCCAGCAGGATGTCCATGATCGCCCCAACCCGGGGGCCGGGCTCGATATCCAGGTAGTCCATTATCTGATTGCCGTCAAGGGGTGGGCGTAGTCTCGCCAGCTCCTCCCGGGCAGACAGGTCGGCGATTCGCTCCTCGAGCTCGTCGATCCGCGACCGGATGCCTTGTGCCCGACGCTGATTGGCGGTTGTGACATCACATCGCACCAGCTCGTTGAGCTTGTCGACCAGATCACCGGCGTCCCGCACATAACGACGAACGGCAGAATCGGTCCAGCCCAGCTTGAGGGTATGAGGTCTCAGGTGGAGAAAGACGAGCCGGCTGACATCGTCGACGACCGCCTTCGGATATCGGAGCGCCCTGAGACGATGTCGGGCCAACCGTGCACCAACCACTTCATGGTGATGGAAGGTCACGCCACGAGGGCCGTACTCGCGGGTATCGGGCTTGCCGACGTCGTGCAGAAGGGCAGCCAGACGGAGCACGAGATCAGGTGATGCCTTGTCCACGACAGCAAAAGTGTGGGCAAGCACGTCCTTGTGTTTGTGCATCGGATCCTGCTCCATGGCAAGGAGGGGCAACTCCGGAAGAAATTGATCGGCAAGACCTGTGGACACAACCATGTCCAGTGCCTTGCCGGGAGTGGGAGCCAGCAACAGCTTCGTCAGCTCGTCCCTGATCCTTTCGGCGGAGATGATCTCCAGACGACCCGCCATCCTCCGAACGGCAGCGACAGCCGACTCTTCAGCCGCGAAGCCGAGCATGGCCTGAAACCGGAAAAGACGAAGCATTCGCAATGGGTCGTCTCCGAAGGAGACCTCGGGATCGAGAGGGGTCTTCAGCAACATGGCCGCCAGGTCTCCGAGACCCCCGTACGGGTCCACCGGCTCGAGCTCGGTCATCGAGAGGGCAATCGCATTCACCGTGAAGTCTCGGCGGCTCAGATCCGTCTCGATGTTGTCGGAGTAGGTGACGACAGGTTTGCGCGAGTCGTTGCGGTATACCTCGCTCCTGTAGGTTGTTATCTCGACCGCGTGCCCATCCTTCCGGGCTGCGATGGTCCCAAAAGCTTTTCCGACCTCATAGATGGTGTCGGCCCATCCCGTGAGTAGTAGAACCACCGCGTCGGGACGGGCGCTCGTGGCGAAGTCGAAGTCTTCGAGGGGCCGTTCGAGGAACGCGTCCCTGACCGATCCGCCCACCAGATAGAGTTCCTCACCGGCCTTGTCGAAGATCTCGGTGAGTTGAGCGGGCGGAAGATCCGCGGAAGTGAGGAATTCGAGCCGCTTGGGAATCACGGTCACCCAGGTTATCGCTGCCGGATGCTGAGATACTCCCGACCCTATCCGAGACTGATGCTGTTGGTCAGGCCGAGATGCCGGCGGCGAGCGCCTTTGCCTTCATCTCGTGGGAATTGCGTGCATGAGGCAGTGCAGAGTCGATCTCGACCTTGCGGTCGACGACGTGCTTGAGCAGCGCCTGATCGAAGGTCTGCATGCCATGAAAACCACTGTCCTTGATCACTTCGACCAGGAAGGACGCCTCCTCACCACCCATGATCCACTCCTGTGTTCTCTCGTTGTTCGTGAGGATCTCACAGGCAAGGGTCACCCCGGACTCCGGTGTCTCAATCAGGAGCTGGCTGATGATCGCCTGTAACTGAGCGGCAAGTTGGCTCCGAATCACTGCCTTCTGCGAGTCGGGAAACATCGACACCAGCCGGTTGACAGTCTCGGCCGGATCGGTGGTTCTCATCGAAGAGATGACCAGATGGCCCGTCTCGGCAGCGTCGATAGCCACTCGGGCCGTTTCCGGATCGGATAGCTCTGAGACCATGATCACATCCGTGTCGTGACGCATGGCTCCCCGGACCGCCTCTGCCATGTTGGGCGTGTCGACCCCGACTTCGCGCTGCACGACAACCGAGCGCTTGTCGGGGTGGAGGACTTCAATCGGATCCTCGACGGTGAGAATGGCGGCTCCACGATTGGAATTGATCCAGTCGAGCATCGAAGAAATGGTGGTGGTCTTGCCGGATCCGGATCGACCGGTCACCAGAACAAGACCGGATTTGGCGGCTGCCAACTTCTCGACGATTCGGGGTAACCCCAACTCGGCGAAACTCCTCGAGCCGGGCACAACCCTCCGCAGGACCATCGAGACCGAGCCGCGCTGTCTGAACGCCGTAACCCGGAACCGGCCCAATTCATGCTTTCCATAAGCAAAATCGGCAGTGCCGACCGTCTTGAAGTCGTCTGCTGCTTTGGGAGTCAATATGGCCTCGGCGTATGCCTCTGTATCAGAGGGACGCAGTGGCTCGATGCCGTCCAGTCTTCGCAGCTCGCCGTCGATTCGCACGATAGGCGCCGACCCGACCTTGAGATGGACGTCGGATGCCCCTGCGGCGACGGCACGTCCGAGGAGATCGTCGATATTGCTTTCCATAGTCCTTCCCGGGTGAATCCCAGGTGGTTATCGGCGGATCGGCACAAATGTTGAGAGAGAAAGCAGAGCCCCGTCTCATCCGGAGCCCGAGATTCGGTTCACACCTTCCAGTGGCGCGCTACCGCTTGTGCCGCTTTGTCCACTGCCTGTCCTGCCGCGGGCGGCGAAACCCCCGTCTCATCGGATATCGGAGCGATCCCCACCAGCCCCATGAGAGTGGCGATGGTGGACTGCTCCAGGGCCTCCAGGTCGTAACCGCCCTCAAGAGTTGCCACCACCCGATTCGCCGGATGGGCTTCGGCCACCGCCGAAGCCAACCAGCCGAAGTCGGTCGACCTGAGTTGAAACTCCCCCAACGAGTCATCGACGTGGGCGTCAAATCCGGCACTGATGAGCACCCAGTCGGGCTCGAACTGCCTCATCACGGGAATCACCAGCTCTCCCCAGGCACAACGGTAGACATCCCCCGCGGTACCCGCCGGCAGCGGGATATTGACGGTGGTGCCCTTTGCTGCACCTTCATCAATATCCCGGATATGGCCGTCAAACGGATAGAACGGATCCTGGTGGATCGATACGTACAGCACCCCGGGATCATCGGCCAGCATCGATTGCGTTCCATTTCCGTGATGGACATCCCAGTCGAGAAT
Source organism: Acidimicrobiia bacterium (assembly GCA_036446715.1). Classification (GTDB taxonomy): domain Bacteria; phylum Actinomycetota; class Acidimicrobiia; order Spongiisociales; family ZC4RG35; genus SZUA-217. The sequence goes on from JAZFTN010000041.1 coordinate 4,171, forward strand.
TGCCACCCTCTCCCCATGTGAGCGCAGCAGAGCCGCCGATACTGCGATGTTGTTGAACAGGCAGAATCCCATGGCCCGATCGCGAAAAGCGTGGTGTCCGGGAGGTCTCGAGATGGCAAAGCCAGTTGCGTCGGGCCGTGCCCTCAACTCCTCGATGAGCGCCCACACGCCCCCGGCTGCGGTCAGGGCAGCCTGCCACGACTCCTCGGACACGACGGTGTCCATGTCGAGCGCTCCCCCACTCAGCGAGCAGAACATCTCGACCATCTCGATGTAGGAGGCATCGTGGACAACGGCGAGCTGGCTTCGCTGAATCTCCGGGGACTCGATGTCGACGATGTCGAGTCCACATCCGTCAATTCCCCGACGAACCGCCAGTACCCGATCGGGTCGCTCCGGATGATTACGACCCGTGTCGTGGTGCAATGCTGAAGGGTGGCTCGCAACAACAACCTGCATGGTCATATTCTCCCACACGTGTCCCCCCGGCTCCGTATCGAAGGTCGTTGGCCCGCACCCGTCACCCTTTCCCGGGGGTGGGCGCGTGCCAGTGCCAGGCTGTGGAACGACAACACGCCCGACGCCTTTCTCAGACTCGATCGGGGAAGCGGCGACTTTCTGACGGCTGCCTCGGAGGATCTGGTGGATCTGAGCAAGGCCTCGGTGTATTCGCCCGCCTTGTACAGGTCATCGACCCGGATCTGGCTGAAATGCGGGTATGAGGAAGTCTTTCATCTCGATGTGATGGAGCGTCCGGTGACTTCGAGCAGGTCGGCCCCGGCCTCTTTGGTCGTCGAGTCCGGGAAGCCGGATTGGGACGCTCTCATCGAGATCGACCGCCACGCTTTCCAGGGATTCTGGCGAATGGGTGTTGCCGGGCTGACCGAGGCGATGTCTTCGACTACCCGGTCGGTGGTCCTGACCGTGGGGGACACCAAAACTACCGGATACGCGATCGTGGGTGCCCAATGGAACGTTTCCTATCTTCAGCGAATCGCTGTTCACTCCGAACACCGTGGCAAGAACATCGGTTCTGATCTCGTGAGAGCAGCCCTCTCATGGGCTCGCAAGAAGTCGGCCCAGACGATGGTTCTCAACGTTCGTGAGGAGAATGTCCGGGCCCGTCGGTTGTATTCGAAAGAGGGGTTCACCCCGACCGGCACCACCCTTCGAATCCTCCGATACGAGACCTGACCACCTGTCGTGCTGAACTAGCGGCAATGCCGGCTGCGATACCCGACAGGTTCAAGCTCGAGATGCGTCTAGGTCGCGATGGTGACATCGAGGAGTGGCTGGCAACAGACACGTCCCTGGATCGACCAGTGCTGCTGCGAAGTCTCGGGCCCGAGACGACTTCCAAGAGACGAAAACAGTTCGTCGACCAGGTTGGTGACGCTGCCAAGGTCGCCCACTCACATCTCGCCCGGGTTTTTGCCGTGGCCGAGGTGGCCGGTGGCGCCTACTCGGTCTCCGAGTGGACCGGAGGTTCGACTGTGGCCGATCGAGTCGAGGCGTCCCGTCCAATCGAGCTTCCCGACTTCTTGCCCAACGCCGCCGGTCTTGCGGGCGCATTGGCCGCGCTTCACGAGATCGACGCCATCCATGGGACAATCGATCTATCCGCCATCTCCTATTCGTCGGCGCACGCCGCCAAGCTCGGCGCGTTCGGCAGAAAACCCCGCACCGGTGCCGACGGCGATGTGCGCGGGCTTGCCGCGGCACTCGAATCGGCCTTGACAGGGTCACCGCCGGGCGGTCCACCGCCATCTGAGCGAATCGACGGTCTCTCCAGGAGCATCGATCGGATCCTTCGCTCGGGTCAGTCGGGCGACCTCACCGCCTCGGAGCTCGAGGAGGCGCTGATCGCCGCACCCACTCCCCGCTCGCCGGTGGCTGAGCCACGGATTGCTTCGCGGCGTCTGATCATCTCAGCGATAGCCCTGGTGGTTGTGGCCATCGGCCTCGTGGCCCTGGGACGTTTCGTCGCCGGGGGAGGTGAGCCGATCCTCCCAACCCCGGTCATAACTACCCAGCCCTCGGTCCCGACCACCGACACGTCGCCATCGACCACATCACAGGTCGGTGAGGTGGCCATCGGGAACGCCGCCACCTTCGACCCTTTTGGAGGTGGTGGTGAGAACGACGACTCGGTGGGCAACCTCGTCGACGGTGACATCTCGACTTTCTGGAGAACCGAGAGTTACCAGGACCCCCTCGCAGGGATCAAGCCCGGTGTCGGCGTGACCTTCACCCTGAAAGGAACCCCCGCCCAAATGCAGTTGATCGGATTGAGCGTCGGCACTCGATTCGAGATCTATTGGTCCGACGTCTTCTTCCCACAACTCGATGAGTGGGCACGGATAGCAGGAGCTCAGGCCGCCCCCGGAGCGACACTGGTCAATCTTCCTCCACGTGAGGGTGGTTTCTGGCTGGCATGGCTGACGGACCTGCCCCTTCACGTCGATGGGTCGTTTTACACGTCGATTTCAGAAGTACGATTCCTGCCGTGACCAAAGCCACCGAGGATGCCGTACTTCTGGCGCGGGTGGCCGACGGCGATCATGAGGCCTTCACCGAGATCATGAAAACCCATGAGGATCGGGTCTTCTCCGTGTGTCTCCGAATACTGGGAGACAGGGAGAAGGCTCTCGACGCCACTCAGGAGACCTTCCTCACCGCGTTTCGCAAGGCTCACCAATTCGAAGGGAAATCCACCTTTGGCACATGGGTCTATCGCATCGCCGTCAACACTTGCTACGACCAGTTGAGGAAGCAGAAGAGACGCCCTGCGGAACCGATGCTCGAGCACCTCGATCCCGCCGATCCAACCGCTCATGAGATTGTCGAAGCGGCCGCGCTCCGACCAGAGATTCAGGAGGCTCTTGCTTCGCTCCCGCCGGAGTTTCGAACCGCCATCGTCCTCTCCGACATCGAGGGGATGTCACTCCCCGACGCTGCACAGACGCTGGGTGTGCCCGTGGGAACGATGAAGTCGCGCGTATTTCGAGGAAGACGGCTACTTGCTCAACATCTGGGGAACCAAAACACGATATGAGAGCATCAAAGGACTGTCATGCGTAAACACGAGATCGAGCTGATCACCGCTCTCGCCGAGGGAACTCTCGATGACGAGACACAGGCACGCGCCCTCATCGAATCATCCAACAAGGCCCGGGTCGAGTACGAGGCGCAGAAAACCACCCTCGCCGCCCTCGCCGATGTCCAACCGGCCGTGATGTCCGATATCGAAAAGGCAACTCTGCACCGAGACATCTGGACCGCTCTCAAGGCCCAGCCCGTTGCTGTCAAGAAGACCGCGCCGTGGTACTACCGATGGTCGTACGCCGCCGCGGGCCTGTTTCTCGTCGTGGGTCTTTTCGCGGTCCTAAACACGGATGGATTCTCGGGAGACGACGCTGCCACCGAAGAACTGGCAACATCTCGGGATGTCG
>JAZFTN010000042.1:0-6939 GCA_036446715.1 Acidimicrobiia bacterium
AGGATCAGCGAACGGAGGAGCAGCAGGCCCTTCTCGACGAAAACCACTTTGTCAGCCTCATCGGTGGTGACACCATGAAGTTCCAAGGCCCGTTTGCGGAGTTCGGCGAGTTCGTCATCGGTAGCTAGCGGTCCGTCAGAGCAGAAGCCCCGCCACCAGCAGAAATCCACCAAAACCGACGACGTCGGTGATCAGGGTCACGAAGATTGACGAAGCGAGAGCCGGGTCCTGGTCGAGTCTTCTCAGAATCAGCGGAATCGCAGTCCCGGCCACGGTCGCAATGACGAGGTTGGCCAGGGAGGCAATGGCCACCACAACGGCCAGGGTCGCCGGTTCCGTGGTCGTCTGGAAGACACCGGTGGTAGCGAGCAGGAAGGTGAGCCCAGAAGCAACCGCAGCCAAGAGGAGACCGTTGAGGGCACCGACACCGGCTTGACGGGCCAGGATCCCCGGAACCTGGGCCCGGGGCACGTCGTCGGTGGCAAGGGATCTGATCATCACCGCCAGACTCTGGTTCCCACCACTGCCGCCGAGTAGCGCGATCACCGGCATGAGTGCGGCCAAAACGGGCTCCCTGCTGATCAGGCCGGTCTGCTGCTCGATGACCAAGGCGACGGCGAGTGCCAGGAAGAGGTTGAGAACCAACCAGGGCGCCCGCATTCGAAAAGACTCGGTGACGTCTGAGTAGACGGTCTCTTTGATTCCTGCGCCGACCGCAGCGGCAAAATCCTCGGTGGCTTCGTCCTGAACCGCCTCGATGACCGCATCGGTGGTGACCATCCCCAGCAGGGTTCCGTCCTCATCCGTCACGGGGACGCCGAAGAGGTGATAACGCTGACACAGGTCGGCCACCTCCTCACGGTCGGTATGGGCCGTCACCGCGACGGGGTCGGCAACCATGACGTCGGCCAGGGGAGCCCCCGGTCTCCTGAATACGAGGTCGCGAAACGAGATGACCCCCTGAAGTTGGTTGTCATCGTTCACGACGTAGACATATGAGAGGTCTTCGTATTCGTCGTGCAGTTGGCGGATCCGCTCTATTGCCTCGCCGGTGGTCAGTCCAAGCGGCAGGGCGGCGATCTCGGTTGTCATCAGGCCCCCGGCGCTATCCGGCGGGTAGACGAGAAGGTCGCGAACCCCTTGCTCTGCCTCGTCGGTCATCGCTGCGAAGATGTCTTCCTGGATGTCCTCGTCGAGCTCGTCGATGAGGTCGGCGGCGGCCTCGCCGGGCATCTCGTTGAGCACCGCGGCCAGGTTTCCCAGGGGGACCTGCTCGACCAGCTCGGCAGCTAACTCAGGTGCGATCTCCTCGAGGACCTCGGCGGCGTCGCCATGCCCGAGCTCAGATAACAATCTTGCAGCGTCGTCCTCCTCCAACTGCTCGAGCACGTCGGCGGCATCCCCGGGTGCCGCCCCGGCGAGGGCTTCCCACTCCTCGGTTTTCTGATCGAGATAGTCGGCGACCTCCTCTGGCTCGCGTCGTGCGGCGACGAGGAGCGTTCTTGCGAGTTGACGCGGGCTTCTGAGTCGAAGTCTCATCCCTCGTAGGGGCGAACTCCGGTGACGTTGACGGTGAAGGTCCCGGCCGGGGCCGTGTAAGAGACGTCGTCGCCGACCGATGCCCCTATCAGCGCCGAGCCCAGAGGACTTGTGGGAGAGGCCAGGAGAAGACCGGGCGACTTGTTCTCCTGCGGTGCTACGAAGTACTCCAGCTCGTCGCCATCGTCGTCGACAACGGTTACCACGGAGCCAATCTGAACCTTTCCGGTGTCTGACACTACGCGCACCTCGGCGGTGTCGGTCACATGTTCGAGCTTCCGGATTCGGGCTTCCATCAGACCCTGCTCGTTTTTCGCTGCGTCGTAGTCGGCATTTTCGCGCAGGTCGCCGTGGGAGCGAGCCTCGGCGATCCGCTCCGAGATCTCCCTGCGACCGTCGACTTTGAGGAAGTCCAACTCGTCCTGGGCTTTCTTGAGCGCCGCAGGGGTGAGAAAGGTTGACTGATCAGACATCGGACCATGAGGATAATTCAGGGGCGGGTCTTAAAGGGCACTGCCCTCATCTTCTGAGCACACGCTTAACCTGACAACCGTGACTGACACCCGTCTCACCAGATATAGCCACGGTTCCGGCTGAGCCTGCAAGCTCGGCCCCGCCGAGTTGGCTCAAGTTCTGGGTCCCGTGAAAAACCACACCGCGACATCTCACCCTGATCTCCTGATCGGGATCGAGACGAGCGACGACGCCGGCGTATATGCGCTGGGAGACGGTCGCGCCCTGGTGCAGACCGTCGACATCTTCACCCCTGTTGTCGACGAGGCAATCGATTGGGGCCGCATCGCGGCCGCCAACGCACTGAGCGACATCTACGCCATGGGGGCGACACCTCTCACCGCCCTTCAGTATCTGGCTTGGCCCCGAGATGTGCTTCCGTTCGACCTGGCAAGCGAAGTGATAAGAGGGGGAATGGACGTGATGGCCGATGCCGGCTGTACGGTTGTCGGTGGCCACTCCATCGACAGCCCGGAGCCCACTTACGGATTCGCCGTCACGGGTGTCGCCGACTCCAACGTGCTGGTTTCCAACAGTGGCGGTCAGGCCGATGATGTGCTGATCCTCACCAAGCCACTCGGGATGGGGATCATCACCACGGCGATCAAGCGAGAGAAATGTCCCTCCGACCTGGCGGATGAAGCCATCGAGAGCATGGCCACGCTCAATGCCGTGGCCGGAGCGGCCCTTCATGGTCATCATGCCAACGCCGCCACGGACGTGACCGGGTTCGGGCTTTTGGGTCATCTCCGTGAGGTGTGTGAAGCCTCTGCCGTTGGTGCCGTTGTCGAATTCGGCCGGGTGCCGATCATGCGGGGTGTCGCCGACTTGCTGGCCCAGGGCATCTGGGCCGGAGGTTCGCAGCGAAACCTCGAGTCGCTCAAACCCGACGTCGAGTCGAGTGTTGGCGATGACCAATTCCGTTTGCTCGTGGATGCTCAGACTTCAGGCGGGCTCCTCGTGGCGTTACCAGAGGATTCATCGGATGGTTATCTGCAGGCTGTGCCTGGCTCATCGGTAATCGGACGCCTCACTTCCGGAAACACTCTGAAAGTGATCTAACTTGACTCAACGAAGATTGACCCGGTGAAGCCGGACGAACGCCTCGAGAACATCGCCGTTGCTCTCTCCATCCCCAGGGTCGAGCGACACATTTTCCTCTGCGCCGATCAGAGCAATCCGAAATGCGCGTCACGTGTGATCACCAACGAGCTCTGGCGACATCTCAAGTCAAGACTGAAGGAGACGAACATGACTTCTGCTCCTCCCAGGTGGCAAGGTGAGATGGACAGGGATCCCGATCCAGTCGAGCCAGGCCAGGGCACTGTCCTCCGCTCCAAGGTCGACTGTCTGCGAATCTGCGAACAAGGAGCCATCGCTGTGGTCTATCCCGATGGCACCTGGTACGCCCGTTTGGATGCCGAGAAACTCGACAGAATCATTGACGAGCATCTGGTCGGAGGGCGGCCGGTGGATGAGCTGAGTTTCACAACTGGAGACCTGAAGCCATGAGGTTGCTCCGATGGGTAGTCGGCTCCTGGCTGGCGTGGAGGCTCTTCGGGCCGACCTACAGGCCTCGATTCAAGGCTCGTCAAGAGCACCCTTGGCGATTGCCCGGGCGAACGGTGTTTGTCGGAGACGAAGAGTTTCTGGTTCGTGAGGCCGGGCCGGAGGACGGCAATCCGATCCTTCTGATCCATGGATTAGGGGGTTCTTCGCTCGGAGAGTGGTATCAGATCGGCCCGAAGCTGGCGACTTATCGACGGGTGATCATGGTCGACCATCGCAACCACGGGATGGCTCCTCAGGCATCACAGCGATATGAAGTCGAGGATGTCGCCGACGACATTGCCGCCGTTCTCGACGACCTCGATATCAGGGCAATTGATGTAGTGGGTTACTCGATGGGCGGAGCCATCGCCCAGGCTCTCGCCTATCGCCATCCTGGTCGGGTTTCGAGCCTCGTCTTGATAGCCACATTCGCCTCCCATCCCAAAGAGATGAGATGGATTCGCCAGGCGGGCGCCATCCTCACCCGTGCCTGGGAACGATTCACAGGCGTGGGCACTCCCGAGGTTCGCACCGGATACCTCCTTGCCGCCGACGCCGTGGAGCGCCGGCACGCCCGTTGGTTGTGGGAGGAGACCCATAGGCGAGTTCCCGACACCGGGGCGCAGGCGACGTTGGCTGCGGTGCGGTTCGACTCGCGCCGCTGGGTTGGCAGACTTGGTATTGAGACGATGGTGGTCATCCCGACAGACGACCTGCTGGTCCCGCCCGCTTGGCAATACGAACTGGCCGGCCTGATCCCAGAAGCCAGGGTGGTCGAAGTTGTGGGAGCACGTCATGAGGTGGTTTGGACACATCCGGACCGGATTCTCGACGAGTTGAGCTCGTTCCTGAGTTAAGGCGACCGGCCTCCGCTCGTGTAGAGGTGGCTGAGGGGGCTCATGAAAGTGAATCCGTCGCGATGTTTCACATATTTCCAGCCCCCGTCGTGTTTAGCCCGGTGGTGGTGTCGACATAGTGGTGTGAGGTTGCATGGAGTCGTAGGACCACCCTCGACTACCGCTACGCGGTGGTCGATGTCGCAGTCGATTGCGGGCATCCGACAGCCGCGGAACACACAGGTTGGATGTTGGGCCTGCACCAGCCGTTTCATCGAAGAGGTGGGCCGCCGTTTGGTGGTGCCGACGTGGACGATCTGACCCCAACGACAGATTCCAGGGGGTTGCCCTCGGATTGGCGTGTTTTCTTGACGAGGTGCGACTCTTTATGGTGCGGGCCAAGAGAAATGCGAGAAAGCTCGACGGAATGAAGGGTGACGATGTCAACTGATTCCTACGACCCCCAAGTCGTGGTGCAATCCTCTCCTGTGCCGCGCTCGCGGCTCAGCGCCTATGTCGCGCTCACCAAGCCGCGAATCATCGAGTTGTTGCTGATAACCACTGTTCCGGCAATGGTTCTGGCCGCGGACCGGTGGCCCGGCACATGGCTGGTTCTGACCACTCTCATCGGAGGAACGCTCTCCGCCGGCGGGGCGAATGCGCTCAACAACTATCTGGACAGAGATATCGATGTCTTGATGAATCGGACGCGTGGCCGGCCGCTCGCCCGTGACGAGGTGCCTCCCATCAACGCGATGGTGTTCGGCATCGTGCTTGGCGTAGCAGGATTCGTTTGGCTGGCAGTCGCCACCAATCTTCTCGCAGCGTCGATCTCCACGGCTGCCCTCCTCTTCTACGTGTTCGTGTACACCATCGCGCTGAAGCGACGATCAGTTCAGAACATCGTGATCGGGGGAGCTGCAGGCGCCGCGCCGGTGTTGGTCGGTTGGGCGGCCGTGACTGGAAGCGTCGGTGTGCCTGCCTGGGTGCTGTTCCTGGTCGTGTTCTACTGGACGCCGCCGCACTTCTGGGCTTTGGCCTTGCGTTACAAGGACGACTACGAACGGGCGGGTATCCCGATGCTGCCGGTGGTGGCCGGCATCGAGGTCACCACCCGTCGAATGCTCCTCTACACGGGTCTGATGGTTGGGGTCTCACTGTTGCTCGTTCCTCTCGCCAACATGTCGTGGATCTACCTCACGGCATCGCTCGTCCTCGGCGCCTGGTTCCTTTGGGATACCTGGCGGGTCTACCGAGAGCCCAGCCAGGCGATGCGACTGTTCACCACTTCGACGGTGTATCTGTCCGTTCTCTTTGCCGCTGTGATGCTCGACGTCCTGCTGTGAGGCGTCTCATCGCCGGGTTTGCGCTCAGTGGTCTCTTGCTTGCGGCTTGCTCCTCTGATATTGCCGTGTTTCCCCGGATTGCCTCATCTCCGGGAAGTGTGGGTGTCGGTGTGCAGAGGGTGATGGTCGCGCTGACCGACTTCGAGACCGGAGACTCCCTCGCCTCTCCCGATGTTGAGATTGTGGCGACGCTTCGAGACGACACGGGTTCCCCGTTGGGTGAGTACATCGGCGAGTTCGTCTGGTTGGTGCCCGAAGTTCGAGGTCTCTACGCCTTTCACATGGACATTCCGGGACCGGGGACCTTTCAGATCACCATGGACGCGGGTCGTCTTGGTGAACTTGGGCCCGTGGGTCTGGTGACAGTCGATGATCCGCTGGTGGTCAGTCCCGGTGACGAAGCTCCCAGATCAGATACCCGCACTTCGGCTGATGTCGATCTGGTCGACCTGACCTCGGACCACGATCCCGACCCGTCCTTCTACGAGTTGACCGTGGCCGAGGCGGTCGAGTCCGGTCCCTCGGTGATCATCTTCGCTACCCCGGCCTGGTGCACGTCTGAGGCATGTGGGCCATTGCTGGAGCAGGTGAAGGAGCTGTCGGCAGGGTTTCCCTCGCTGAACTACGTCCATGTCGAGGTCTATGAGAACATTCACGTGAGCTCGTTCGATGAGCTGATCCTCGTCCCTTCGGTTGCTGAATGGAGTCTTCCCTCGGAGCCCTGGGTCTTCGTGACGGACGCCGATGGTGTTGTGTTTGCCTCATTCGAGGGAGCCGCTTCCGACGACGAATTGTCCCGTGCCTTCGAAGCCGTGTCTCCGTGATTCGCCTTCCTTCGTCGAAGTTGGGAGGACGTCTGGATTCTCCGTATGATGCCGTCCCGATGGTCCGGTTCCGTCACCGAATATCTCGTCTAGCTGCGTTGGTCGGCACGACCGTCCTTCTTGCATCCTGCTCGTTTCTCGAGATTCAGGATGCCCCTCTGACAACCTTTGAGCCGGCCGGTCCGAATGCAGAGCAGATCGATGGTCTCTTCTGGATGGTCTTTTGGATAGCCACTGTTGTCTTCGTCCTGGTGATGGGGGCCATCGTCGTCATATTGTTTGTGTTCCGGGACCGGGGTGGGGACGATGCGGAGGAGCCGAAGCAACTAC
>JAZFTN010000043.1:0-8791 GCA_036446715.1 Acidimicrobiia bacterium
GTCCCCGCGGTATGGACCTCCACCGACGGAATCGAATGGACCCGGGTCCCCGACGACGGCACCGTGTTCGGTCAAGGAATCGGGATCATCGACATCGTGCCCCACCAGTCGGGCGTGGTCGCCGTCGGCAGCGTCACCGAAGACGACACAGAACATCCCGCCGGCTGGATCTGGAACCCCTGACCGACACCGAATCTGTCATTGGAGAAACCATGAAGAGACTGACGATGGGCTTGGCCCCGCTGCTCGCGGCCATACTGCTGGCAGGCTCAGCAGTCGCGTCCGACTGGGAGCCATCACCGATCGAACTCGACGCTCGAACCGTCGACTGTGCCTCCGATCCATCGGGATCTCGGTGGAGGTGAATCTCGCCGCGGTGCCCGACCTCAGCGGCTACTCGTTCACCGTGGAACATTGGGCCGAGATGGCATCTCCCTTCCCCTCCTATTGGCCCGGGCAGTTCGAACAGGTGGAATCGTGGACGGCGCATATCGGTGCGACGAATCGCAAGAGCAGGAAGCTCCCACCGACCTCGCACGTCCTCGTCAGCGGTAATCCGACGACCTGGAGCCACCGCCGCTACATCACCGACCCGTCCATGTATCTGGAAGGCTCACGTGTCTACCGGGTCCATGTCAACGCGCATACAACCAGCAAGAAGGTCGCACCTACCGCAGCCTGGGGAACCTGGACCTTCAACTGCGCCGACGGCGATCTCCCCATATCGCACACCAGAGCGTGGGAGCTGGACGAATCGACCGAAGACGGCGGACTGGCCACCCACTGAGACCTGCTGGACGCGACCTGCAAGAGCGGCAGCCGATATGCGCATGCTCATTGCAGCTAGCGCATAACGGCACTTATGTGCGGAGCTGATACTTGCGCCAGCAGCATCGTGTTCGGTTTCATCGACGGACTGGAATGCGGGAATGCTGGGCTGTGTTGGGTTTGCTGATCGCCTCTAGGAAGGATCAAGCGAATGAACGTCGAGGAACGAGCGACAGTCAACCCAAGCCAGTACGCCGAAGATCACATACAGACGTATTTGGCGTCGAACGGACAAGACGTAGACCACCCCGCGGGCGATAATCTGATCCTTCTCTACACCACCGGCCGGACATCAGGCGAGATCAGGCGGGTTCCTTTGGGATCTTTCCCCGACGGTGAGAACTTGGTGGTCATCGGATCCAACGCTGGTCGCCCCAAAGAGCCGGAGTGGTATCTGAATCTTGTCGCCAGTCACAGGGTGTGGGTTCGGAAACAGGACGATTTCTATGAGGCTGAAGCCTCGGTACTCCCGTCTGAACAACGCCAAGTGTTCTGGGACAATCTCACCACTCAGATGCCAATGTTCGCTGACTATCAGGAGAAAGCAGGACGCGAACTGCCGCTGATTCGTCTCACCCGAACAAATGGCTAGCCAATAGCACCACCGCCAAACCCTCTCACCACCCGCACATAACGGCACTTATGGGCGGTCATCTCAGCGTTCATAATGCCGGTTATGGGCGGCTTTTCGCCTTAGGACTTTACGGCGTGATGTCAGCGCACCGCGCGTAAACGGTGATGTCATATGCGATGGAGCCATGGGTGTTGTTGACGCGAACCGTCCACGTGTCTGTGTCGGAGGGGTACGACCCCAACACGACCAGCGCCGAGTTAGCGCTCAGGAAGCCGCCGCCAGTCACCAGGTCGGTTGCAGCGCAATTGGCGCTGACATCGACGGTCGCAAGGGCTGCCACGCTCGTCGCCGCAGGTGAGACTGTGAGGACGTTGACCACGCCGCCGATTCATCCACCGAACCGTCGTCGATCACAAAAAAAATTTCGACCGGCTGCACAGTCTGGTCGGCGATAGAACGGAGACACCTCGCCAACATCTCCGGGTCCTCGTTGAAAGCCGGGACCACCACAGCCACCGACAACAATGGAGTAGAACCTTCATACGTTTGGTAGCAGAAAGCGGCGAGAAGTTTCACGAAGAGACACGTGAGCGCAATGATCCCGTAAACGCCGATCACGAGAGGTGCTCCCGGATCGGCAGCCCGAGAAATCCACACGATCCCAGCAGAGGCCGTCACGAAGACGATCCCCGCCTCTACCCACGTGTTACCAGAACCGCTAGGTGTGCGGCGACGGTAGCTCGGTCGAGTGTCTCTTTCCCGAGCCGCAGCGTCAAGCGGATTGTCCATCAGATCGAAGTCTGCGGTCATGAAGTCGTCTTTCTGCCTGTGTAGTAGGGTTAGCGTCTACTGGTTCTGCGCTTCCCAGGTGATGGTTCCGGTGGTGCTGAGACCCTGGGCAAGGTTGTTTTCCTGCAGGGTGAGCGTGAAGCGATAGGTTCGGGATTCTGGACTCGCGACCGACGACCAGCTGGTGATCCCGCTACCAAAGTTGGTATGGGTAGCCGCGAAGTTCGCCAGGGTGTTGTTGAACACTGTCGAACTCGAGCTGAAGCCGGTGCAGTCAGCGAAGCTACCGCCGCTCCCCTCTTCGATGGTCAAATCGAGGTAAGCGTCGAGACTGCCACCACTAGTGCCGTAGAAAGACATGTCGGCGGGAACAAGGCTTCCCTGGTACGTCACCACGATGCACTTCACGACTACGTCGTTGGGCGCCATGTTGAAGGGGTTGAACATTGCCGAACCGGAGTCGTCGTCAACGATCACGACGTCGCCTGCGACCCGGTTGATGGTTGCGCTCGAGGTCGTGTCGCTGAACAACGCCCACGCCGAAGTGACGAACATCGCGCTGACAACAAGGAACACACCGACCATGACACCCAATCGCAGGATCGTCCGGGTCACCCTCCGCCGAACGTCATCCTGCTTGCCGGCAGTGACCATGATGATGGCTTTTGTCACCACGTTCATTTGTCGGTTCCTTTCTTCGGTTTCTCTCTGTTCATGGCGACTCCATCTTGAGAGCGGACAAGCGTTGGTTTCGGAGCGGGAAGCCGAACATGAATACCGGTCCGGTGGTAAATCTCTACCGGTCACCAGCAGGATCTGTTTGGGTTGGATTGAATACGCCTACCCGACAGCCGGTACATCCACGCCAACCCGGAATCACAAAGCCTCCCGACCTGACAGCCATGCGGTTCCATGGTCAGACGTACTCCCGACTCTTGGAACTGGCATTCCGGCTCAACGCCACAACGTCTATCTGTGTCAGCTTCTCAAACGCTCACAAAGACCGGTGGTCGCGCGGCTGGATTCCGCTGTGCCGGGAGCGTTGTCGCATCAGCTACGTCGTCGGCTACGGCCAGTGTTGTCGCCTCCAACCCATCCTTCATATGGAGGCCACCGAGGTCAGATCCACTCAACAAAGCTGCAGACATAGCGCCTCGCCACCCCATTTATGAGCGTTCAGATGAGTCGACCGAGTCCCTGCAGGCGAGTAACAGGAGATCGGTCCGGCGGCTGAGCCTCGCCTTGCGAAGAATGTTCCTGACATGGGTACCCGCCGTAGCCGGCGAGATGTAGAGGGCACGAGCAATATTTTCGTCACTCAGCCCACCACCGGTGATCACAGCCACCACCTCCAGCTCACGGGATGTCAGATTCAGATCTGGGATCGCAAGATCAGGCGGAAGACTGCTAGTGAGTGTGTGCATTGCAAGATGACTAGCAGCGAAGTCCCTACGAAAACGTCGTGTCAACAAGAAGAACGAAACTCCTAGTCCAATAAGAGCTGAGAGCCGAAAAATCTGCCATTCAGCTGACAGAAACGCCTCGAAACCGCCATCAAACCAACCCAGACCTACAGACCCAACCAGGATTGAGTCAATCCCAACAACCACCAAAACCAGGTACACAAGACTCATTGCCCAGCCTAAACGCCGAAAGCCGACAGCCTTGCTCCTCACAGCTTCAAGAAAAGTCAGCACAAGCAACACAGCAAAGAAGCTTGCAACCACGATGCCGACTACGAGCAGAGCGACACTCATGGCCGTTGTACTCACAACCTGACCCGACACAAGGAGATACCGCCGGAGCGGTCAGCAACCACAGACTCCTGCCCTCCGTCTCTGATATGAGGGGTCCACTGTGCCCCTCGAATCGCCGCGAACCCCAGGAAGGGACTGAATACCAAATGGATAGCAACGGTTACCCCGATCTTGGCCAGGCCTGGAGCGGCTGTCCTTGAGTGGCTAGCCGGCAGCTCGAATACGAACGCCCAACTCGTTTGATCCCGTTCGAACCTCAAAACACCTCCCGCGACACAGGTCAGGGTGTATGCGAAAGCGATACCCAGCCGATCTCCCACCTTTGGAGGCATCACCTCGGGTCGTGTAGGTCGAGGGGAACGTTTGGCTCGATGTCGGGGCCCGGGCCTTGGTCGTGCAGGTCGACTCGCATTCTGTCGTCGGTTGGCCGGGCGGTAATTGTGACTGGAGGTGTGCTATGCGGCTGGCCGTCGTCGATCAACGCCGCTATATGTCTCTTCATAGCCGAGAGGTGGAGCATTTCAGCAGCGAAGGTCCTGGAACAGGTCGCCTTCGGTGGCCGCTCTTCGAAAGATCGGTGATCCCGGGCGGTTGACCGAATGCAGCCGGAAGTCCTGGTCGTGGACGATGGTCTCTGGCAGCGAGCCCAGCGTCTCGCGGGCGCCGGGACTCAGAACCGTCTTAGGCAAGTCAGTCAACGCCCACTCCTCGTTATCTCTGCTTCGCGTTCACGTACTCGACCGCGCCACGTCCACAGCGGGGCTTGCCCGATAGGGACGCGACTAGCTCTTCGGGATCCGGCTCGGGAGGACGGGCCGGATCCACCTCCAACGCTTCTCGGCTCCGGCTCAGCTCATCAAGCTTCCCGAAGCAAAAGCAGGTGCGGCTAGTGCGAAGAAACTGGCCACTGCCAGGACAACCACGATGACGCGACGACGCATGAGGGACCTCCTTAGTCCTACTGGTGTTTTCAGCCTCGACTATGGGGAGGCACCGTCTATCAGCTGTCTCAGTGGGTGAGTACGGTTACTCCGAACCTTCCGTCACGACACTTGCGGGCGCTGTCCCCGGGTGGTGACGTGATGACCGGCCTCACGCAGCGCATCCAGGTCCCGTCCCACTGTGGCGCCACTCACCTCGAGGGCCTTGGCCAGATGCTCTATGGAAGGTGCAACACCCGCCTCGTCGGCTTCGGTAAGCAACCGCAACACTCGTTGGCGGCGTCTCTCTATCGGCGAGTCGACAGTGTCGTCGTCGGGGTGGTCGATCGTCCAGGTGATCTGTCGGAGGTCCTCCACCACAAGAGCGCGACCGGTCGGGACACCGATGGCCGGAATCAATGCTTGCACCGTGCTGGGTGAGAAACGGCTCGCGGCGTCAACGATCTCACGATGAGCGGGGACCCGGTCGATCGCAGATTCGTGCTCAACCGAGGACAGTCCGGTCAGCGCCGTCTCGAGAACATCACTGGCAAGCAATGCCGCCTGACGCTCCTCGTCGTGCTCACCGGACGCTGCAGCGGCAAGTGCCCGGCGGTGATGGACGAGGTAGGGACGCTCCACCCCGGGTATGAGACTTTCCACAGCCTGTCGGGTCACGGCTAGGCCTTCGGATACACGCCCAACAGCAACATATGCAGCACCGCGAATCGAAGTCAGCTCCACCGCCATCTCCTCGAATCCGGCTTCACGGCAGAGCAGGTCGGCGCGATCGAGTGTTGCCAGCGCTTCTTGGTGTTCATCACGATCGATCTGGAGGAGGGCAAGAGAGCGGAGATGCTGGCTTTCGAGAAAGCGGTTTCCGGTTTCCGCAAGGGCATGGAGACTCTCCTCGAGCAGCCGCGCCGCCTCATCAAGACGACCCTGACGGGCTGACACCCCGGCGATAATCTCCAGACACTGCGCCTCTCGTGCACGATCCCCGATGTCGATGAAATGACGCATCGCCTTCCTGGCATCGGCCTCGGCCTGGGCATCTTCGCCGAGGAAGGCGTGACGCGCCCATGCGGTATTGGCCAGCACCATCGCCTCCCCGCGTACGTTGCCCAACTCAGCAAAGACTTGCGCCGCAACCTCGTACTTGGAGAGGGCGTCGACGACACCCCCGAGCATGTGATGCAGAAGTCCAAGGTTGACCAGATTGACGCCCTCCCCATGGCGATAGCCGATTCTTCGACATAGCTCGATCGCTCTTTCGTATCTTTCCGCGGCCAAGCTTCTGTCTCCATGCTGGTGGAGCGTTCGCGCTTGAATTCCGGCCACTTCGGCCTGGCCACGCAGATCGACAGACTCCTCGTAGATCCGCTGAGCCTCCGCGAGATAGGGGAAGGCGTCAGTTGGTTGTTGTACCTCGACGAGAGTGCTGCCCAACTCGGTCAAGGCATCGGCCTGCTGTTTGTCGCTATCAGCGGCGGCACTGACGGCTTCCTCGAGATGAGAGACCGCCTCTAGGGGCCGGCCCGACCAACGTAGACCGGTGCCCAGAGCAACCAGGGAAGCAGCCAGCCCGGAGCGGTCACCATGTTTTCGTTCCGATTCTACCGAACGCCTGGCCGACTCCTCGGCGCCGACAAAGTCTGCGGTATGGGCCAGCAGCCAGGCTTTCCGGCGATCAACATCGCCTGCAGCCTCGAGTGTTGAAGCAGCGAGAGCGGCCATCTCATCGATGACATTGTGCTGATGCTCTCGCTGGCCCAAGACACCGAGTACATCTTCGAGGCGCCCCAGTATTCGATATCGCTCCTCCGGTGACCACTCAGCTTGTGAAGCCGCGGCCCGAGCCCTCTCCAGATGCTGTCTTGCCGTCGCATAGGCATTGAGGTCCACCGCGCGCAGACCGGCATCCAGGAGAAAGGAGGCGGCTCTGTCGGGTACCTCGCCCTCCCAGTAGTGGTAGCCGATGGCATCGACATCGTCAGGGTCGATCGCCGCCAAAGTCTCCGCCACCCGACGGTGCAGCTCCACCCGACGTGGCCGGTCAATGCGGTCGTAAACCACCTGCCGGACCTGATCGTGGGTTATCCGGTATCGTCCGTCACCCTCATCACTGATTAGCCCTCGATGGAACAGCTCGTCCACGGATTCGAGCACAACTGATCGGTCCAGATCCGCGGCCTCAACAAGAACGGCTAGATCCACCGTCTGCCCGAATACGGCGGCGAGCTCATACACCACGGAGCTGCGCTCATCCAACAGTGACATGCGAGCGTCGATCACAGACCGCACTTTGGGAGCGACCGACACGGTGGGCCCGGCAAGCTGACGCTGAAGCACCTCCGCCGGGTTACCGGATTCGAATAGTCCTCGATCCCGCAGCGCTAACAGCGTCTCCAGGCTGAAAAGGGCGTTGCCTCCGGTCTGGCGGTGGAGGTTGGCTGCTACGGCCGGCTCCAGCCTCGTCAGACCGAGGATCCTTTTGACCATTTCCTCCAGCTCGAAGACCGAAAGCGGTGACAAGACGACCCGTCCCAGGCCGGCGACACGATCCCCATCACGGAGCATGTCCCAGACCTCAGGGTCTCCCCTCGCCTCCTCGCTTCTGAAGAGGAGAAGGAGAAGGGTCCGGGATGCGACGAGCCGAGGGACGAGTTGGGTGATCACACCCAGTGTGTCCCGATCGGCCCACTGAACATCGTCGACGACGATCATATGGGGCGTGATCTGGCCAAGCGCACCCAGCGTGTGCACCAAGGCCTCATTCATCCGAGTGGATTCCTCGGCGGGGTGGAGCGGCACTGAAATCGATGAAGAGTGAGTGCGATTTCCCAGTCCCGGCGCCAATCGCAGCGCCTCCCCCAGCCAGACCGGTGACACCTGCTCGGAGATTTGCTCGACCCGAAGCGGGCTGAGCGAATCGAGCACTTCGACCAGTGGAGCGAAAGGCCGTAATGCTCCAGGTGTGCATGTCCCCCAACTCACCTCGAACCCACGCCAACGTGCGTCTTCGGCTGCCTCGAGGGCTAGACGGGTTTTGCCGACTCCTGGTTCACCCTCCAAAAGGACCACCCCACCGGGTCCGGCCAGGACCCGTTCCATGTGATCGAGGAGACCGCGGCGTTCCTGCTCACGCCCCACGAAGTGAGCCTCCGGTCGGCTACTCATCAGAACCGGGCTCTCCTCTCCCTGGAGAGGACGGATCCCGGAGCGCCTCTGTCGAGTGATCTTGTGGTAGAGCTCGACGGTGGCCGGGGACGGCTCCGATTCCAGCTCCTCAAAGAGCACAGATCGACATCGATCGAACTGCTCCACTGCCTCGCTTGTCCGGCCGAGCAGGAAGCAGAGTCGCATCACCTCCCGGTGGACTTCCTCACTCAACGGGTCGTGATGGGTGAGACGGCGGGCATAGGAGAGAGCCTCCTCGTAGGCGCCACTGGCCTTGGTCGCATCGACCAGCCTGCTGAGAGCGACAATATAGCGCTGCCGGTAATGATCCTGATCGACAACTACCCAGTCGTCGTAGAAACCGGCCATGAAGTCACCGCGATAGAGCTCAGCACAGGTTCGGAGAGCGGCCACATCGAGTCTGGCCCCCGGAGCTCCCTCGGCTTGGTTGAACTGTGAAGCGTCGAAGCTGTGGTCGAACTCCTCTACATCGAGCCAGTACTGCGCGGAAGTGTCGAAGGCGAGGGTGTCCGATGTCACCGCGACATGCGAGGTCTCCGCTTCGTTGACGACATCGTGGATCTGCCAAAGGGTATGGCTAAGACGACGACGTGCCCTCCCCTCCGCCAGATCGGGCCAGAAGGTGCCGGCCAGTAGGTCACGTTGCAGGGGTCGGTCACGATTCATCACCAAGTAGGCGAACAGTGATCGACCCGCCCGAGAAGCGATCGGGGGCAGGGCCG
>JAZFTN010000044.1:0-4010 GCA_036446715.1 Acidimicrobiia bacterium
GCCCTTGGTGAGCGACTCGGCGCAGTTCTCGGCGGCATCGCGCCACAGCGTGCCACCAAAGAAACTGGTCTCCTCCTGCCATTCCTTATTGCGGTCCTGATAGCGCCGGTTGACGGCAAAGCGAACCTTGGCCAGGGCAACCCCGGATGGAGTAAACCGGAGTTCGGGATCGTCGACCAGGTTGCCGATAAGGGTCACTGAATTCGCAGGCATCGCTCAATCACTTCTTTCGGTTGACGACTTCAAGATGCCGTTTGGGTACGACAAGAAATCGGTTACTCGGGTCGGACGAACTTGTGGCGGATCACCTGATCGGACAGGCCCAAGGCGCGGTCCAGATCGGTGTGAGTCCCAGGCTCGGCGTTGAATTGGGTAACGGCGTAGTAGCCCTCTTTGAGATGGTCGATCTCATAGGCGAAACGTCGCTTGCCCCAGAAGTCGGACAGGGTGATCTCGGCGCCGCGATCGGTGAGGGCCTTCTCGACCCGAGTCACCTCTTTTTTCACGTCGTCCTCGGCCATCTCAGGCCGAAATATCGTCAACAGTTCGTAGGCGCGCATAATGCGCTCCACCTCCTTTGGACACTCGCATCTGGCGAGAGACCCCACGGGGGGCAGTAGGGGAAGAACGAGAGTGTATCGCGAGTGGGGTGGGTCGCGGAAGTCGTCCCTAGAAAGTCGCCAGTCTCCAATCGCCAGTCTCCAGTCAGAGTTCAGAAACCACTCTTCCTGCAAGCTGCAAGCTTCTCACCGAAGGCTTCCTGTCGAAGACTCAGTCCCCGACATTCAGCACCAGAGGTCCGAGGCCTTCGAAGCCGCCCACGGTTGTTTCGAGGGCGTACTTGGCGGGCGCTCCAGCCGGATAGGTCGGACAGGGTTCCTCGGTGCACGGGGTCATCGTGAGCAGGTTCAGCAAGGACCCATCTTCGGCAAAGAAGGCTATGTCGAGGGGAATGAGTGTGTCCAGCATGTAGAACGACACTTGCACCGGGCTCTCGAAGACGAACAGCATTCCGTCGACCTGCAGATCGGTGACACCCATCAGTCCCCGGGCTCGGAGCGTGAACGTGTCGGCGACTGCGACGGTCCACGTCTCCCCACTGAGCACGATCTCGCCCCGACCGAAGTCGTCGAGATCATTGGGTGACTCCGCCGCGATCATGGTGGGAGTGGTGGCGGCGGCCGTCGCCGGGACGGTCGTCGTATCCGGCGCGGCATCGGAGCCACAGGCTGCGATCAGAACCAGGAGCACGGCCCCGGATATCAGCCCTCTGACAGCAGCGACCTGACCACCTCGTCCGGCATGTGATAGGTCTCGTCGTCCGATGGGAACTCACCCTTCTGTACGTCGCCGAACCAGGCGGCAACAGCGTCCGTCGCAGTCTGGTTTAGGTCCGCATACTGGCGCACGAACTTGGCAACGTGGCCATCGGTGAGTCCGAGCAGGTCGTGGAACACCAGGACCTGGCCGTCGCACTTGGGACCGGCCCCGATGCCGATCGTCGGTGCCGAGATCTCCTTCGTGATCAGCTCGGCGAGCACGTCGGGTACGCCTTCGAGCACGATCGCAAACACTCCGGCCTCGTCGAGCGCCTTGGCATCGGCGAGCAACTCACGGGCGGCTTCGACCTGCTTGCCCTGCACCCGATACCCACCCATGGCGTGGACCGACTGCGGGGTGAGACCGAGATGCCCCATCACCGGGATTTCGGCATCGAGCACAGCTTCGATCATGGGAAGGCGTTTCCGGCCGCCTTCGAGCTTGACCGCGCCGGCCCCTCCTTCACGAATGAACATGGCGGCGTTACGGACCGTGTCCTCCACCGTCACGTGATAGGAGAGCCACGGCATGTCACCCACCACGAAGGCCTTCGGCCTAGTGGCTGTGACCGCACGGGTGTGGTGGATCATCTCCTCCATACCCACGTCGAGAGTCGTCTCGCGACCTAGCACCACGTTGGACAGTGAGTCTCCCACCAGAATGATATCGGCTCCGGCGGCGTCGACGATCCGCGCCGAAGGGGCGTCGTAGGCCGTGATCATCCGGAGCTTGGGGCCGCCCTTGGCGGCGCGCACCTTGGGGGCAGTCATCTGATCGCGCATTCGAGTCTCGCTTTCTCCCCACCATTCGGGTTGGGGGATGTCTGGCGCGTACGTTGCTCATCCGACCCGCCTCACGGAGATCCGCTGCATCTGTCTGCGGTCCCCGGCGAGTTGCTACAAGTGTAGGAAGTGGGCGAGCGTAGCGAGGCGCCCACAACAGACCCAGCCTCTCGCCCTAACGAGGTCAGGGGTGCTGAGGAACCCGATACGTTCCAATGTGGGCTCGTCGGTTCCCTTTCATTAGGTGCTGTGGTGTCAGCGGCCTGTCGAGCGGTTGAGGTTCCTAGGGGACCAGGCTCCACACGGCAGCATCTGGGTCGGTGTCGAGATTTCCGCCCGGGGAAGCTTGACGGCCGACCGCAACCAGACTCCCGTCGACAACCGCAAGTGAGGCAATGCTCTGTAAGTCCTCTCCGCCGAAGATCGTCGCATCAGAGACGCGCACCCATGTGAGCCCGTCAGATGTGGTCCAAACCACAGCATCTACGTCGCCGTCACGCTGCTCGATGCCACCGGCTACGAGACCTACATCGAAGGCTGCAACCGAGGTCATCTCGGCACTGCCGGTTTCTCCGGCGCCGAAGATCGACTCATCGTGGGGGACCCGTATCCAAGTGACCGCGTCGGTTGACATCCACACCGCGGCGTCGCCTCTGAAAGCCTGGTTGAGACCGACCGCCACCAAACCCCCATTGAAAGACGCGATCGAGACCATGATCTGATCACCGTCGCCGCCGAACACCGCCTCGCTATGAGAGACACGCTGCCAATCGGCACCGTCCGATGAGGTCCACACCGCAGCATCAGCATCACCACCCGACACGTCAAAACCGACCACGGCAAGGCCTCCGCTGAACGCAGTGACGTCGACGGTAACCGCGTCATCAAAGATCGATTCATCAGGTAGGACGCGAGTCCAGCTGAACCCATCCGCTGAGGTCCACACTGCGGCATGGATCTCGAAAACGCTGCTCGATTCACCGACGGCCACCAGACCGCCGTCAAACGCAGCAACAGAAATCATGAACTGAGTGGGTAACTGGTCGGCCTCCCCGCCGAAAACCGACTCGTCATGGGGAACACGTGTCCAGCTGAGCCCGTCAGGCGATAACCACACCGCAGCATCGGCATCGCCACCCGAGTCGTCGGAGCCGACCGCTACGAAGCCGCCGTCGTATGCGGTAACCGAGCGCATCAACGCACCATTGCCCAAGACCGACTCATCATCGGGAAGACGTGCCCAGGTGAGCCCGTCAGGCGACACCCATACCACGGGATGCAACTCGGCCAAGCTAGATACACCGACTGCGACCAGACCCATCTCTGATGCCGCCACAGAACTCATCTGCCCGTTCCCGAAGATCGCCTCGTCGTGGGGGACCCGTGTTCCTACAAGAATCGGTGGAGGCGGTTGCGATGTGGTCGTGCTCGACGTCGTGGGCGCAGAGGAGGTTGAAGTTGACGTAGTGGAGGTCGAAGTAGCCGAGCCTGCCAGAGTCGTCCCCGAGGGTTCACTCGTCGTAGTCGACCCGGACTCGGCACCGCCGCTAGTGCACGAAACTGCAACAACCACAAGCACAACTGCGAACGCGGCCGGCCTTTGCATGTTCGCCCCCTCTCCACGAAGTAGACACAGATTGTTTCGGGCCGACGTACAAGACAGGTAGAGGCATTCGGCCCTGCGACGCGGTGGTTCGCAAGTCAGCCCACCCGCACAAGGCAGACGCCGGGACAGTAGCCGCGCGGTCAGCGCCCGGGGGCGTGTGACGCGACCGTGAACTCAAACGGGACTGCCGGGGTGGCGAAGTCTTGACAGGGGTGCTGAGGGACTTGATCAGATATCGGCACACCGGTCGCGGGGTCGCCGGTTTCGGAGGTCTGAATCGAATCGCAGCGAAGTCCTGACAG
>JAZFTN010000045.1:0-4680 GCA_036446715.1 Acidimicrobiia bacterium
TGTCATCGGACTTCTCGATGAGAGACAGGATCAACTCATCGAGCATCGAAGCCGTGTCGACAACTACATAGTCGTAGTTCTCCAGAAGCACGTCCAGCATCTGCATCAGACCGGCCGTGGTTATGTCGTCGGCAAAAGCCGGCTCCAGTGGGGCTGCCAGCACCTTGAGACCACTCGGATGCTCGGTGAGCAGTGAGTCGAGAAGCTCGCCGTCGAGATGGTGAAGCTCGTGGGCGGCGTTGACCATCGTGAAACGTGGTTCGAGTTGGAGCACGAGACAGACGTCTCCGAATTGAAGGTCGGCGTCGACCAGACAAACCTTGGTGTCCGGGAACCGGTTGAGCAAGAGGGCCACGTTGGTGGCCAACACTGTCTTCCCGCTCCCACCCTTAGCCGAAGTGATCGTGATCAGCCGGCCCTCCTCGGACTCAACAGGCTCCGGCGGTTTTGCCGCCGCGCTCTGTCGCTTTAGAACGTCATGGCCGAATTGCTCGATTGCAGCTTCGATCTTGGTTTCGTCGAGCGGTGCTTCGAGAACATCGGAGACTCCGGCGCGCATGCCACGTCTCAGCAGGTCGGAAGTGACTTCCTCCGCCACCAGCATGAGCACCAGAGCCGGGTCCTGGTTGTGAAGAGTCCGGATCTGCTCCATGTGCTCATCGTCTTTGTAGGTGGGTCCGAGGAGCACCATGCGGACGTCACCCGACTCGATTGTCTGGCTCGCCTCATCGAGAGTGCGTGCCACCGGCAACCGTCCGTCGAACAGTTGCTTGGCTGTGGAGACGAAGTCGTCATCCGCGTCTACCACCAGGATGTTGTTCTCAGCCATCGACATGGCATTGACCTCTTAGTTGTCGCCCTGGTTGCCGAAGATCTCATCGATCAGATCGCCACCGAACAGGTTATCGATGATCACACCGTTGGTCTCAATCTCGACAAAGTCCGTCGGCACCAGAGTCAGCCAGATAGAGCCGTTCTCAAAGGCGTAGACGATCCGCTCGGCCTGATCCGGGGTGACCTCGAGTGTGAAGATCGTGGAGTTACCCTGATCCTCGGGCGCAGCGTCATCGCCCTCGGTGGCGGTTTCGTCATCGACTTCTACTGTTGGCGGCGCTTCCTCGTCAGGCCTTATCTCACGGCCGGCGGCGAGGACCGGAATACCCTGAAGGACGTATCGGGTGTATGTCACCACAACGGTCTCAGTCTCGGTCCCTGTCGTCTCGTCACCAGTTGTCGGGTCGTCATCGGGAAGGGTTATGCCCTCGAAGTCGACAGGTATGAGATCAAACTCGATATCGAGGGTGATGATCATGTTGATCCGATCACCGGCCTCGACAAAGCCGTTCACACCCTGGACATTGCTGGTGCTGATGGTCAACGCCTGCTTGCCGGATGGAATCTGCTCGGAGAGCGGAATGACATCAACGGTGATCTCGGTCCACTGTGCAGCGGTCAAGATGGAGCCGGCCGAAATCGGTCCTGCGGCAACTTTGCCGCTGAGCACCTGACGCAACTTCTCTTCGCTGTCAATGGTGTCCGCCGGAACCACCTCAAATCGGTCGGTGCTCTGCTTGACGGTGCAACCCTCGGCCTCGGTGAGGTCCAAATCCTCGTTCTGGCATCGCGGGTCAGAGTCGTATGCGGAAACGATGATGCTTCCTTCCTGACCCTCGGCGATTCCATCGGGCCCGGCCCTGAACACCGTTACGATGTTCTGGCCTGCCTCGGCTTCTGCTTCGACGTTCTGTAAAAAGTTCCACACCGCCCATGCGGCGAGGCCGGCCAATATCAAGGCCACTAGAAGAACGATGGCTCTCCTACCCATTGAGTCCCCTTCGGTTGTCCCCT
The DNA here is from genome assembly GCA_036446715.1 of Acidimicrobiia bacterium. GTDB lineage: Bacteria > Actinomycetota > Acidimicrobiia > Spongiisociales > ZC4RG35 > SZUA-217. The sequence goes on from JAZFTN010000045.1 coordinate 1,849, forward strand.
CGATTGTTCGCCGTCATTGCCGCGGCGACTGACTGAGGGCATCCTATCGGCAGGTCAAAACCCGCCCGACATTTCAAGTCCTTTTCCACAGGTGGATTGTCGGACCTATGCCCGGCACCCTTGAGGATTTCGAGTAGAAATCTCTGGTGCGAACGACCCACGCACAATAGCCATAACGATGATTGTTCACGAGAGCTTCTTCCACGACTGTTCGACCGGTCTTCAGCGACGGCCGATTCCGCGTTCCTTGAGCTCTTTGAGAATGGCTTCGAGAGAAGCGTCCACCGGCATCGGAGGACGTTCCTCGGCCTCAGCGCCGAACTCACGCTCGAACTCCCGAGGCTTGCGGGGACGCTTCCTGTCGGGGGTGTCCGCCTTCTCCAAACGCTCCTTGTAGTCGGGCAGCGCCTGCTTGATGGAAAGCGAGACCCGGCGACGCTCGTCGTCCTTCTCGGTGATCTTGACATTCACCGTCTGGCTGATTGACAGCTCCAACTCGGGTGACTCGACCCGATGCATGGCGATTTCGGAGACGTGGACCAGACCTTCGACGCCATCGGCGACGGATACGAACGCTCCGAACGGCACGGTCTTGGTGACGGTGCCTTCAACGACGTCGCCTATCTCGTGCTCTGTGGCAAAAACATCCCAGGGGTCCTCTGTGGTCTGACGAATCGAGAGCGAGATGCGCTCACGGTCACGGTCCACCTCGAGCACCTTGATGTTGACCTTGTCTCCAACACTGACCAGTTCGCCCGGATGATTGACGTGCTGCCAGGACAGTTCGGACACATGAACGAGCCCGTCCATGCCGCCCAGGTCTACGAACGCCCCGAAGTTGACGACGGACGAGACAGTGCCTTCCCTGACCTCGCCCTCGGAGAGATTCTCCAAGAACTCGTTGCGCTCTTCGGCAAGGGCCTCTTCGAGATGGGCCCGGCGGGAGAGAACCACGTTGTTGCGGGCACGATCGAGCTCAATCACCTTGGCTGTGATCGGCTGGCCAATGAAGGGGTCGAGATCACGGACACGTCGCAAGTCGACGAGGGAAGCCGGGAGAAATCCGCGGAGACCGATGTCGACGATTAGTCCTCCCTTGACTACCTCGATGACGGTTCCCTCGACCGTGCCGTCTTCCTCTGAAATCTTCTGAATACGACCCCAGGCGCGCTCGTACATGGCGCGCTTCTTGGAGAGGATCATCCGACCCTCGTCGTCCTCCATGTCGAGAACCACGGCCTCGACCCGCTCACCGATCTCTACGATGTCCTTGGGGTCGACGTTGTTTCGAATCGAAAGCTCCCGTGTGGGAATGAGACCCTCGGACTTGTAGCCGACATCGACCATGGCGCCTTCGGCGTCGACGCTGACGACGCTGCCCTCGACAATGTCACCCTCCTTGAACTTGAGGACGGTGATGTCGATGGCTCTCTCGAAATCGTCACCGATGTCATCTGGCAGCTTGCTCAGATCCGGGGCCACCAGCGCTTCGCGGATCTTGAAGGGTGCGGGCTTCGGCGCAGACTTCTCATCCGGCTTTTCGTCCGCCGCCGGTTGATCAGTGGTCGCTTCGTCGACAGACTCATCTGCTGTCGGCTCTTCGGTTGCCTCTTCGGTGGCTGGAGCCTCGACGGTGGGCTCTTCTGTGGCCGTCGTCTCCTCGACCTCGGTCTCGGCGACTGGCGTCTCGGGCGTCTGGGCTGTCTCCTCTTCGGGAGTGCTTACAGGCGCGGTTTCTAACTCATTGGTCATTTGTGGGTGGTTACCTCTCAAGGAAGAACTCTGCCGACGCTAGGTCAGCAGGCAATTGGAGTCTACGCAGCCGCCCGAGGTTTCGCCAAGTGATCAGGCCTTGACGCTGGCCAGGTCGGGCCCCCAGCCGACATCCACCTTCAGCGGCACGTCCAGACCGGCCACACCTTCCATGATTTCGACCACAAGTTTCTCGGCCACAACCGACTCGTCCTCGGGCACTTCGATGATCAACTCGTCGTGAATCTGTAGAAGCATCACCGAGGCCATCTTCTCCTTTCGAATCGCCGAATCCAGGTCGATCATTGCCTTTTTGATGATGTCGGCCGCCGTACCCTGAACGGGTGCGTTGAGCGCCATCCGCTCCCCCATCTGACGAATCCTGAAGTTGTCGGACTTCAACTCGGGCAGATAGCGCCTCCGACCAAAGAGGGTGGTCGTGTAGCCGTCGTTGCGAGCGGCGGTGACCATCGAGGCCATGAACTCCTTGACGTGATGGAACTGGGAGAAATAGGCGTCGATGTGCGCCTGGGCCTCCTCGCGGGAGATCCCGAGACGCTCGGCAAGTCCGAAGGCTTCCATCCCGTAGAGCAATCCGAAGTTGATCATCTTGGCCGTGCGGCGCTGCTGCGTCGACACATCCTCTGTTGGCACATCCCAAACACGGGCCGCGGTGGCCGTGTGAATGTCCAGCCCGCTATGGAACGCCTCGGTGAGGAAAGGGTCACTGCTCATATGGGCCAACACCCTGAGCTCGATCTGGGAGTAGTCGGCAACGAGAAACAGATTTCCTTCGCCGGCGACGAACGCTCTGCGAACGGTCTTGCCCAACTCCGATCGCACCGGGATGTTCTGAAGGTTCGGGCTATCAGAGGAGAGACGACCGGTCGCCGCTGCCATCTGGTTGAACCTGGTGCGAATCCTTCCGTCGGGATCGATCAACGGCAGATAGCCCTCGACGTAGGTAGACCGCAGTTTCTCCAACTCCCGATACTCGAGGAGGGCGTCGACGAGAGGATGGTCGAGCTTCTTCAGAACCGAGGCGTCGGTCGAAGGTTTGCCCGTGGATGTCTTCTTGCT
>JAZFTN010000046.1:0-4939 GCA_036446715.1 Acidimicrobiia bacterium
CCGGTACGGCGACCAGTTCGGGTTACTCGATCGACAGTAGGGACCCTCCGAGAGTTCGTGGTCCAGAGTCAAGAAGTCTCTGACCAGGGGTTATGCAGTCCCGAGCGGGTTCGAACCGCCGTTTCCGGCTTGAGAGGCCGGCGTCCTAGACCTCTAGACGACGGGACCAGGTTGGGGCCAAGATATCTCAGCCCTTGCTCGGGGGGAAGGACTCGAACCCTCAATAACAGGGCCAGAACCTGTCGTGTTACCTATTACACCACCCCCGAACGCGCATCACCGAGGTGTTGCGGGGTAGGCAAGAAGGATAATCGCGCCCCCTGTCAGTGTGAAGTTGGGACCGGGACGGCTTCCTGGGGTTTGATCACGGTTCGGAGACCGCCGTCGAACGTCTCGAGACGGTCGAGTGCATCATTGATGGCGCCCGCCTCGAGAGGCACTGTTGCGGTCACCACATCTGACAAGTCGATGACCCCGGTCCCGACCATCTCGATCAATTCCTCGATGTCTGAGGCAAGATGATCTGCTGCCCCGATGACCTCTGCCTCCCGCAAAACAAGATCATCAAAAGAGTGAAGTGGGAACGGTTCATGAGTCAGACCGACCGCAACGGCCCTCCCCCGAACGCCGAGGGCATCGACGGCACCCCTCATCGTCTCCGGGAGCCCAACGAGTTCGAGAGCCACATCGGCGCCGATCGTCCTCACCTTGTGGACAGGAACCGGAGTCGCTCCCAGCCCTCGGGCAATCTTCAGCTTTTCGGGATTGGTATCAACGGCAAACACCTCAGATGCCCCCAGAGCGAATGCGATCTTGATTGCTGAGATTCCCAGGCCCCCGACTCCGATCACAGCCACGGTGTCGCCCGGCTTCATCCGTCCGCGACGAAGGGCGTGCAGGGAGGTTGCGGAGGAGCACATCATGATGGCTGCCACTTCGACCGGAATTGCATCAGGTATGGAAAAAGCGTTGCGCTCCGGCACAGTGATGGCCTCGGCGTATCCCCCGTCCCGATCAAGCCCGATCATCAGACCCGGCTCACAGAACTGCTCACGGCCCCCGAGACACGGCTCACAAACCCCACAACTGATCAAGTAGTGGATTGCAACTCGGTCTCCGAGCTCGAGCCGCTTGACATGCGAACCGGTGGCCGAGACCGTGCCCGCCACTTCGTGACCAGGAGTCAGTGGAAAGCTGGGCACCGGGCGCGTACCTGCCCTGTAGTGGACATCGGAACGGCAGATGCCGGCAGCTTCGATTCGCACCTCGACGTCGTGGGGCCCGACCCGGGGGACCTCAACGTCTTCCTCGATCAAAGGCTTGCCCGACTCGACCATACGTACCGCTCTCATGGATCCAAGGCTAGAGAACTCGACTAGGGCACGATCCTCGGTGACGCCGTTGCCGAAGCTCGAACGATGAGCGGCTCAGATTCGTCGACGAACACACCCAAAAGCCCAAGGTCGAGCTCAGCAATCACGACCACGGTGACACTGATGCCATCAACAGACGTGGTTGAAGAGACACTGGTGAGATCTACGTCCTGGATCGCGATGGAAGTCAGCGCCAACGCTCGGGATCGGGCCGGGTCGAGGACCACCTCCCCGGTAGCGCGATAGTGCTCCTCATCGATACCGGATGCCGCGGCGATCGCCGCCGAGTCGGCTACCGCCGCCAGCTCACGCTGGAGGGCCAATCCCCGCCAGAAGTCCAAAGCCAAGCCACCGAACAACAGCAGGAGCACAGATAGGCCCAACATCCAGATGGTTACCGACCCGCGCTCAGAGTTTTTCATCCGAAGCTTCGATACAGATCGATGGGCTCGGTATGGCTGGCGGTGATCCATAAACCGCCAACGCCTCCCCACGGCGTGCGGATCAGCGGGGTCCATACATCAACCCGCGCCTCGACGGATGAGCCTCGGGTCAATGGACAGACGCCCCCCGGCGCATCGAGCGGGCCTGGATCAGCGCCGCACCAGCCGATGCGGACGAAATGAGCTTCCAAGCCATGGTTCGAGATGGACTGAGCAACCACCGCCACTCCGGCTGCGTGATCCAGTTCGATGACCGCAACACGAGCCGCCTCTGCGGCCGCCGACTCGGCCAGAACACGACGCTCAGACCAGGGGCCGAACGCCGTCACCACCAATGCAGCCGGGAGCAACAGCACGGCGACCGCCATTGCGAACTCGACGGCCGCGTGGCCGGTGTCGCTCAAGGCTGTCGCTCGAGAGCGGCCTCGCTGATCACCGTCACTGCGAAGTCGGGAGCAAATGGAGTCCAAGTCTGGAACACGCCGTCGCCCCGAGCGACCATGACATTGCCCGAAACCCCACAGATGATCGTCATCCCATCCGACATACGACCTCCCAGTAGCTGGCCTATGACCTCGTCGGCACGAGCCTCACAATCCATGGGCGACCCGGAGATCGCCCCTGCCCTGGCTCCCTGGTCCAGGGCTGAGCGCATGGCCCCCCGCCCGTATTGGACGACGACAATGTTCGCAAAGGCCAGGAAGAGGATGAGCGACAGCGCCGATGCCAGAAGAAACTGAACGGAGCTGACCCCCCGGTCGGTCAGCCTCCGATCAATTCGCCTCTGATCCACCCGACGATGTCCAAGCCAAGAGCTTGCAGCGCCCCCCCAGATGACCACCAAAGCCGCGATCGCAAGTGCTGCGTTGCCCATCAGCTCAGCTGTATTCAGTCCCCGGTCATCGGTGCGCAAGGCATGAGCCCATGCGCGTACTACTGGCAGCATATTTACCTCCCTATTGCCAGCTCGTTATCAAGTACGGCAGCGGAGCTGCCACAAAGAGAATCAACACCGGAGCAAGGATGGCGATGGTCGGAACGAGCATCGCAGCCCTGCGCTTGGTGGCTGTCCTCTTGATGGACTCCCGCCGTGTTTCCCGTACATCTTCGGAAAGTGAAAGCAGCGCTTCGGCCAGGTCGGCGCCCCGCTCCTCGGCCGATGCAAGCAGACGGTATGTGCGCGAGCAGAAAGGCTCTGGCGTCAACTCCGCTATGCGTCTAAAGGCGTCGGGACCCGCCCAGCCTGCTCGATGAAGGCGCAAAGCCTCCTCGAGCTCTCCGATCACCTCGCCGCTGCCACGCTGAGTCGTGGCGCCCACCGCCTGGATAACGCCTCCTCCTGCTCGCACACGCATGGCCAGAAGCTGATTGACCGTGTAGATCTCGATCTTCATCTGTTCACGTCTCGCTTCCACTGCTCGGTCCAGGCGCCCCCGGGTCCGGTTCGACCCGACCATGAGACCGAGCCCGAGAAGGAGAAACCTGATCAACGGAGATACGCCGAAGACATGGCCCAACCCCAATGCCAACAGAAGGGAGACGCCGAGCGTTCTGAGCTGGAGAAGCCGATACGCCACAACCATCTCTGACTCGGCCACACCCTTGAACCAGCCCGCCTGTTTGAGCTTCACAAGCGTTACCTCTGACCCTGTCCGGTCGAGCAATCCTCCAACCCAGTTGGCGACATCGCGCACGATCGGACCGAATATCGATGCGAACGATCCTTGATGCATAGGTTGCCGAAGGAGGGGCGCCACTGGTGTCATGTACGGGCGAATTCGAGCTCGTAGTCGTTTCGGCGGAGGGGCGATCGACCGAACGATCAAGCCGCCGGCCAGGGCAGTGCATAGTGAAGCGAGGACCACCACAGGGCCGAGTGCGAAACTCATCCGGTCCCACCAAAGACGCGCGGCTCGGCAGGTTGGCTGCCGAGCTTCGACGCAATGAGAATCCCAACCAGACTCATCACGCCGCCCACAAGTGCCACGAGGATGCCGGCCCGTGTTGAATAGAAATCCCGAAAGGCGCCCGATTGGGCAGTCATAGCCACCAGGACGAACCAGGGAAGGACGAACACGATCCGTGAATTGAGCTTCTGCTCCAGGGCCTCCGACCGAACCTGCTCCAGAGTCCAAAGATCGCGTGTCGTTGCCTCGGCGAGGTCTGACAGGATTTCAGGAACGACCGTGCCGCCACGTTCATAGGCGAGGATGAGCACCTCGATGACTCGATCAGATGTCGGGTCGGCCAAATCATCTTTCACCATTTCGAGAGCCGAAACCACCCCCAGGCTCCTTGCATAGACCCCAAAACCATGGAAAGCCTCGCGAAGCGGCGCCGGCCCGAAGGCAGCCAGATTCTCAATGGCTGTGGGGAGCGACGCCCCTGCCCTTATCGACGACAGCAGGTCTCGCAACCCATCTGGCCAGGCCTCCTGCACCGCCGCCAGTCTCTGTGACCTCTTACGCACGAAGTAGGTCTTGGGCAGCGTGCCCACGACCAAAGCAGGAATCGCCGAGATGACCACGAGACCCGTGATCGCGAATATCACCAAATACGTAATGGCGGCAGCTCCCGCGACCGTGGTCCAGAACTGAACCGAGGTCACGTCAAGACCTTGAACGACGCTTTTTCGGGTGGCTGGTTTTGAGACAACAGCACGTCTCCGCTCCGACCGAACCAGTAACAGGCCCAACCCTGCGACTGCCAGGGCCGACATCAGGGATGCGGCGAAGGTCACCACTCGACCGCTCCATCTCTCAACAAAGCCGTCAAGCCGGACCGTCCGGGCAGGACCATTTCGATCCGCCTTGCCAGACCCTCTGGTGGGAGCGAGCCGGTCCACGTCAGCGGGCCGCCAAGACGGTCGCGGGAGAAGATCGCCTCCGTGGAGAAATCTTCGTGTAGCGCAGGAACAACCGCCCGAATCTCCATTGTCTCCCGAATCATCCTGGAACCCGACTGATCCATTCCCCTATCGAGATGAACAACCAGGTTGATCGACGAGGAGAAGACCTTCCGAACAACTCGCTCGGGCACGTTCTCACCGGCCATGAGCGCCGCGTTGACCAGGGCATCGAGAGCATGGCTGGCCGAGTTGGCATGGATGGTGCAGGCCATGCC
>JAZFTN010000047.1:0-4914 GCA_036446715.1 Acidimicrobiia bacterium
CAGGTCGTCAACCTTCTGGAGAATCTGCAGGATGTGCTCGGACTGACCTATCTCTTCATCAGCCACGACTTGAGCATGATCAGACACATCGCCGATCGGGTGGCGGTCATGTACCTGGGCAAGATCATGGAGCTGGCAGGCGTCGACGACCTCTACAACAACCCCAAACACCCTTACACCCAGGCCCTGCTTTCGGCTGTGCCCGTCCCCGACCCGGAGGTCGAGGCAGCCCGCCGGCACATCATTCTCGAAGGCGACATACCCAGCCCCGCCAACCCGCCGCCGGGCTGTGTTTTCAACACACGTTGCCCGATTGCACAGGAGCGCTGCGTCTCCGAGGTACCCGAGTGGCGCGAACTCGGCACCAATCACTGGGTTGCCTGCCACTTCGCCGAATAGCCCCTGCTTGGAGGCTGTTCACACGTGGTCCAGTTGCCTTTCCCAGTCATACCATCCGAAACGCTGTTAGCGTTCTCCCGATGCCGGTCGTTCGTACCGGATACATGGAGGAGAAAACCTTATGAAAAGAGCCAAATGGCTGGCGCTGTTTGCCGTTCTTGCACTTGTGCTCGCGGCGTGCGGCGACGGCGACGGCGACGATGCCACGGCTACCACCGAAGATGGTGGCGCCGTGGCTACCACCGAGGCCCCGGACACCCCGGACGCCACCGAACCACCCGATGAGGGTGGCACGGCTGGTCAGGGTGGCGAACTGCTCCTGCTTCAGTGGCAGGCAGTGACCCACCTTAACCCATACACCGGAACCGGTACCAAGGACATCCAGGCGGCTTCGCTTGTGATCGAGCCTCTGGTCGAATACGACGCCGACGGTCTCATCGTGGCTTCTCTGGTCACGGAGGTTCCGTCAATCGAAAACGGCGGCATCTCTGAGGATCTGACTCAGATCACGTACAACCTGTTACCGGATGTCATGTGGTCGGACGGATCACCGTTCACCTCGGACGACGTGGTGTTCACCTGGGAGTACTGCACCGGGAGTGAAGGTTGTGGTTCGGCGGCATTCAGCAACGTCACCAGTGTCGTAGCGGACGATGACCTAACCGTGACTGTCACGTTCGATGGACCCACACCATGGCCTTTCGTGCCGTTCTCTGGTGGCACCGAGCCGATCGTGCAACGGGAGCAGTTCACCGCTTGTATGGGAGAAGCTTTCGTCGCTTGCCCAGCGAACCTCACGCCGATAGGCACCGGTCCGTTCATGGTCACCGAGATGAGGGTCGACGACACCGTCACCTACGCCTACAACCCGAACTACCGCAAGGCCAGTGAGGGCAAGCCGTTCTTCGGCACTGCCACCATCAAGGGTGGCGGTACTGCTGAAGACTCAGCTCGTTCCGTGCTTGCCACCGGTGAGGCTGACTACGGATGGAACCTCCAGGTTCCGCCGGAGATCCTCGCTCAGATGGAAGCCGAGGGCTTCGGTGTAGTCGATGTCGGCTTCAACACCTCTGTTGAGGCCATCCGACTCAACCAGACCAACCCGGACGGAGATCCACCCTCGGACTATTCGGGCGGGACGAACCCGAACCCGTTCTTCTTCGAGAATGCGGATCTGGCCCGTGCGCTGTCGATGGCGATCAACCGTGACGAGATCGCGGCCGTGGCCTATGGCACCGCAGGTACTCCTACCTGCAACGTGTGGCCCGTCCCCGGTCCGGCGCTGTCGGCCAACAACGACTTCTGTCTGGTTCAGGACATCGATGGGGCCAACGCGCTCCTCGATGAAATCGGGTACGTGGACACCGACGGTGACGGTATCCGTGAGTTGCCCGACGGCACCCCCCTCGCGTGGGACTATGTGACGTCGACCAACCAGGTCCGTCAGGACACCCAGGCCCTAGTCGAGAGCTACTGGGACCAGATTGGCGTGGACGTCAACATGCGCAACGAGGACGCCGGTGTGTTTTTCGACCGCGCATCCGATTTGGGCATCTGGAAGTTCTTTACGGACATCGAGATGTACACCAACACGGCTGTAGGCGCAGATGCTCAGGGCTACTTTTCGGACTATCAGATCTCCGCGATGCCCGAGTCGACCAACGACTGGGGTGGCAACAACATTGAACGTTGTGGCAGCGAAGACCTCGATGCCACCTGGGCGCAGCTGGCATCTACCGAACTCACCGACCCGGCAAGGAACCAGTTGGTCATCCAGATCAACGACTTGATCGTCGCGTACTGTGTGATCCCGCTCATCAACCGTGGGTCCGTTTCCGCTTTCAGCATCGAGCTGGAGGGCTACGGAAAGGTCAACGGCTGGGACACCGAGTTCTGGAACATCGAGGACTGGAGACTCAGCGGCTAACTGCGGCTGTAGAGTCCAGCCAATGACTAAGAGAGCCTCTCGGACCTAACCCGAGAGGCTCTCTTGACTTAGGCGCCAAGACAGGGAACCGGATGGGTAGATACATAATCAGACGGAGTCTGTTCGCGATTCCGACGCTGGTCGTCATCGGCATGATCATCTTCGCCATCCTCGACCTGGCTCCAGGTGACCCGACGTCACAGTTGCCTCTGAACGTCCCCGTGGAAGTCCGGGATCGAATACGGGAGGCCTTGGGGTTCGACGATCCCTTCATGGTCAAGTGGCTCAAGTGGATGCGTCTCATGTTCATCAACGAGCCGCTCTACGCCATCAACTCCCTCTTTGGGACATGCTTCGTCGAGTGCCCCGAGGACCTCGACCGCATCATCTCGTGGTCTTCCAGGACCCCGGCGTTCGATATAATCATCGAGCGCATCCCCCAGACCGTCTGGGTCCTCGGACTCGCCTTCATCCTGGGCATCGTCATCGCAATCCCCGTCGGCGTTATCAGCGCCTACAAGCAATACTCCGCTTTTGACAACATCGGTACTCTCGTGACGATGGTGGGCTATTCGCTTCCCGTGTTCTTCACCGGGCTGCTCTCGATCGTCATCTTCAGCGTCTGGCTGGGCTGGTTTCCAACCTTCTACACGACGACACATGTGGTCGACTTCACGAGCTGGGACAGCATCTGGTTCCAGATCAAACAGATGATCATGCCGGTGGCGGTGCTGTCACTGTTCAACGCCGCCGCCTTGAGCCGCTTCACTCGGGCGTCGATGCTGGACAATCTCAATGAGGACTATGTCCGCACCGCACGCTCCAAGGGGCTCGGTGAGACCAAAGTGGTGATGACACACGTCATGCGCAACAGCCTCATTCCCGTAGTGACCCTGATCGCCTTGCAGGTTCCCGGGATCTTTGCCGGGGCCATCATCACCGAGCAGATCTTCCGGATCAATGGCCTCGGTCAGTTGTTGATCACATCGATCAACTCAGCCGATATCCCGATGGTGCAGACCCTTACGTTCCTCTTTGCCTTTCTGATAGTTGTGTTCAATCTCGTCGCAGACGTCACATACGGGGCCCTGGACCCACGGATTAGGTACGACTGACTTGAATAGGAATCGCTGATGGCAACCCCCCAGGCAAAAGTCAAGAACCAGACGGGTCTTGACGACTTAGGATCCCAGCAGTATCGGTCACTGCGTCAGGACGTCTGGCGGCAGTTCAAGAGGCACAAAGGGGCTATCGCCGGACTTGTGGTCCTCACAATAATCGTTCTGGCGACTGTGCTCGGTCCAATCCTGTGGTCCATCGATCCCTTCTTCATCGAGACTTCCAACGGCAACGCTGGACCGTCACTGGAGCACCCACTCGGAACCGACAACCTGGGACGGGACGTGCTTGCCCGTCTACTGGTCGGGGGACGGATCTCGCTGGCGGTTGGCTTCGCCGCCATGATATTCGGGCTCATCATCGGCACGGGTATTGGGATCCTCTCCGGGTTCTTTCGCAAGCTGGACGGACCGCTGATGCGGGTCACCGACCTCTTCCTAGCCTTACCAATACTCCCTCTCCTGCTGGTAGTAATCCTCCTCTTCAGGGAGACCCTCAAGGAGGCTTTCGGTCCAGAGCTGGGGATATTCTTGCTCGTGGTCTTCATCATCGGCGTGACCAGCTGGATGCAAACGGCGCGTGTTGTCCGTGGCGATGTCCTCTCGATCAAGGAGCAGGAATTCGTGCTCGCCGCCCACAGCATCGGCACTCGCAAGCGGAACCTGATCATGCGTCACATTCTCCCCAACACCCTGAGCCCGGTCATGGTGTCGGCAGCCCTGGGCGTGGCCGTGGCGATCATCACCGAGTCTGCGCTCTCCTTCCTCGGTCTGGGGTTCCCGGCCAGCTTCCCGACGTGGGGGCGCTTGTTGTTCGACGCCAATAACTACATACAGATATCGCCGGTCCGGGTCTTGGCTCCCGGTATTATGATCTCGCTGACCGTTATGAGTGTGAACTTCATCGGTGACGGTTTGCGCGACGCTCTCGATCCCAAGCTGCGCAGCAAGGGCTAGAGCGCAACCGGGATGTCACAACGGGACGACTTGAATTTTCCCTGGGGCCGATTGTTTCTTTGGGGTGTGCTGGCCGTCGCCGCTTTGATCGCGATCACCCTGTTCTTCGTCAATCTCGGCGACGACATCGAGGCAACCGCCACCACACCCGCCACCCTCTTACCTGGTGCCGGCGAGCAGGTCGAGTGGTCGATCGTGGCCAGCGAATACACCCCCTCCCCCGGCAAGATCACTCTGAAAGGGGACACCCCGTTGGGCTTCCCCACCGAGACCTGGAAAGACGATTTCATGCTTGCCCGCAGTGTCGGTGAGAGCTTCGAGTGGAACATGGATGTTTCACCCGAAGTCCCCACCCCGGTCTACGAGATCGATGAGGCCGGGTCATGTGACGAGTTGCAGGGTCTTCTCGACCGCTGGGCTGCCGAGACCGCCCAAGCGCCGGGCGATGCCCGCCGCACCGAGGCAGAGGCCTTCGCCCAACATGCGGTCAACACCATGGGAGACCAGGGCTGT
>JAZFTN010000048.1:0-4216 GCA_036446715.1 Acidimicrobiia bacterium
CCCGTCCGGCTGATCATGTCGCGAATTCGACGGGTCTGAACTCCGCTCGCGGCGTTCTCGTCCTCGACGTAGCTTCGGCTATGCCTGCGTCCTCGGCCTTGCGACCAACGCCCAGCCCTCGCCGACTTCATCAACGGAACAGCCGGACAGGACACTAGTCGGGGCGGGTGGCCGACCCGGGCTGAGCGCTCGCCCCGTGCTTGAAGAAGCGACGAGGTCTACGGAGCTCGTGTTCGAGGAACACTCCTAAACCGAGTGCAAGGAAGATGTCGCCAAGACTGATTACTTCGCCGATCCCCGCCAAACGGAGCGGAATGACGTCGGCGAAGAAGGTCAGTCGCGAAGTCTCATCAAGGAGGACGTGTTTGAAGGAGCCGGAGATATCGGGCTCCGCGACGGTGAAACCGCTGGCAACCTCTGCCGCGCCGGCCAGCACCGGCATGCCCCCGTTGATTGCGATAACCGTGAAGTTCATGAGCACTCCAATTCCGACGATCCACATTCCCGGCTTCGTCCGATTGAGTGTGACCAGGATCATCAGGAGCACGAAGGAAACCAACATCATGACCACGCCGACCGTTTCCGACCATGTTTCGTCGGGCAACCATCGTGTTCCGAGCTGAAATCCGAGAGACACGAGAAGGAGCCACCACGACTTCAACTCGATGTCTCCGAGGTTGATCAGTCGACCTCCGCGGAGCATCGCAATCGCAAGAGCAAGAAAGAGAACGATGGCGAGCCATAACATGGGCTTCGACGGTATCAGAGGGACCCGAGTTTCCTAAGAGGGAGCAGAATGACAGTTCGATACGAGGTTGCAGAAGGCAGAGCGACGATCACGATCGACGACCCTGAGCGTCACAATCCCATATCGGTGGCGACGATGTCGGGTCTTCTCGAGGCAACCAGAGACGCCGTGGACGATCCGGATGTGAAGGTGATCGTCTACACCGGCGCCGGGGACCGGACGTTCTCGGCTGGTGGAGATCTGTCCGGCGGGTTTGCCGACGATCCGATCGGTCTCCACAAGGCTCGTGGGGATCTGGGTGAGACGTTTCGACTGATGTTTCGGGGTGGCAAGCCAACGGTGGCACGTGTCAACGGCCATGCTCTTGCCGGCGGATTTGGCCTGGCGGTGGCGTGCGACGTCACAATCTGTGTCGACGATGCGATGCTGGGGACGACTGAGGTTCGTGTCGGACTGTGGCCGATGGTGATATCGGCGCTGCTAGTCCGGGCGATGCCCAGAAAAGTCGCGCTCGAGCTGATGTTGACAGGGAGAACTATCGGCCCGGAGGAGGCTCAGCGCTTGGGGGCGGTGAGTCGAGTCGTTCCGCGGGCTGAGCTCGACGACGTGGTGGATGAGGTGGTGACAGGTCTGCTTTCCTCGAGCCCTGCCGCCCTGATGCTTGGAAAGGACTCGTTCTGGGGCATGGCCGACGCGGGCTTCGACACAGCGTTGGACCGGCTACAAGGCGGTTTCACCGAGATCACCCTGAGTGACGATGCTGCCGAGGGGATCAGTGCGTTTCTGGACAAGCGAGACCCGAACTGGCCGGGAACGTGAGTGAGTCCTGGTGTAGCTCCATATCGCATTTAGCCTGATCGTCGTGCGGCGAAACATCCAAGTCCTCGGGTGGACCCTCATCTGGAGTGGGGTCTTCATATTCAGTTACCTGGGGTGGCAGCTCTTTGGCACCGATGTGGTCAACGCCGGTGTCCAGGCGCAAGCTCAGGAGGAGCTCGAGCAGACCTTCGAGGAGAGCCAGGACGGCTTACCTGCGGTCGAGGAAATCGATCCCGTGGTGTATCTCGGTGAGGAACCGGGCGAAACACCTGATCTAGTGGAGTTCTACCCCGAGGAGACGCCCGAGACCGGTGAAGCTTTTGGGTTCATTCGCATCGACAAGATCGGTGTCGACGAGGTCATCTTCGAAGGTGTTGATCGGCAGACCCTGAAGAAGGGGCCCGGACACATGGAAAGCACGCCGCTTCCCGGTCAGCCCGGTAATGCGGTCTTGTCAGGTCACAGAACCACAAACGGTCGACCCTTTTTTGACTTCGATCTCCTCGAGGTCGGTGATCGGATCGAGGTCGAGACGGCGATCGGAGTCCACGCCTATGAGATTCGTGAGATCCTCATTGTGGAACCCACCGACGTCTGGGTGACCGATGACAGACCCGGTTCCTGGTTGACATTGACTACATGCGAACCCAAATTCTCAGCGCGTCAGCGACTTATCGTTTTTGCCGAGATGGTTTCCGGGCCGAACTTCGAATTCGCCAATCTTCACAAGGAGAAGTTTGGCGAGCAGACCTAACCCGTGATGTCTTCGAGGATCTCCTGAGTCACGATGCCGATCAAGAGTTCTTCAATAACCCCGTTTGCCCCAATGATGTAGGTGACGGGCAGCCCGAGTCTCGGGTAGGCCGCCTCGAACTCGGCATCACCGAGGCCGAGATCGTAGGAGGGGTCGAACTCCTCGGCGAAGGCTCGAGAAGCCGTCTCGGTGTCTTCCACCGCGACACCGATGACCTTGACGTCAGGGTTGGCCTCGGCGAACGCCGAGATATCAGGAGTCTCGGTGCGACAGGGTATGCACCACGACGCCCACAAGTTGAGAACGACCGGGCGATTTTCGGCTTTCAATTGCTCGGAGAGCGTGAACGTTCCCCCTTCGATCAGTGGCACCGTGAAGTCGGGAGCCGGATGGCCGACCTCGGCAACGGTGACATCATCAGAGGGCAACACCCAGGCGACAAGAAGACCGATCATGACGACGCCGAGAAACAAGCCCGTCAGCTTCAGGCCTGGTCGCGGAAGTGGACCCGGTGTCTTCTCAGTCAGACGCCATCCTCCGCAGCACGTAGTGAAGGATGCCTCCGTGGCGGAGGTACTCAACCTCGATCGGCGTGTCGACCCGGGCAACAGCCTCGAACTCGATCAGGAGCCCGTCTTCCCTCGTGGCCCTGACTCTCAGGGTTTGGCGAGGCTCCAGGTCATCGCTGACGTCGATGTCGAAAGTCTCGGTCCCATCGATCCCGAGAGAATCGGCGCTCTCCCCATCACGATAGACAAGGGGTAGGACACCCATCATCACCAGGTTGGAACGGTGAATCCTCTCGAATGATTTGGCAATAACCGCCCTTGCGCCAAGCAGGAATGTTCCCTTCGCCGCCCAGTCACGGGATGATCCCATTCCGTAGTCGGCTCCGCCCAGGACCACCAGTGGGACTCCAGCCTCCTTGTAGTGCATGGCGGCGTCGTAGATCGACTTGACCTCGCCGTCGAGATGATCGGTGGTCCAGCCTCCCTCGGTGTCCGGAGCAAGTTGGTTGCGGACTCGAATGTTGGCGAAGGTGCCGCGCGTCATGACACGGTCGTTGCCTCGTCTCGATCCGTAGGAATTGAACATCGGAGGCTGGACACCCGCGGACACCAAGTATCTCCCGGCAGGGGTATCGACCCCGATCGATCCGGCAGGGCTGATGTGGTCGGTCGTCACGGAGTCGCCGAGTTTCACCAGCACCCGGGCTCCCCGAATTGGCGCAATGGGTGTCACGTCAGTCGACAAGTCGGCGAAGAAGGGCGGTTCCTGGATGTAGGTGGAAGTCTCGTTCCACTCGTAGAGGTCGGAATCCGTGGTCGAGATGGAGCGCCACTCGTCGGACCCCGTGAACACGTCTGAGTACTTCTCCACAAACTGACGCTGGTTGACGCTCGAGCCGACGAGGCTGGAGATCTCCTCCTGGGTTGGCCAGATGTCGCGCAGATACACGTCGTTGCCTTCACGGTCCTTGCCGAGCGGCTCATTGATTGGATCCCAATCGATCGTCCCCGCTATGGCATATGCGACTACTAGTGGGGGGGAGGCCAGGTAGTTGGCTCGCACATCGGGCGAGATCCGGCCCTCGAAGTTTCGGTTGCCGGAGAGCACGGCGGCGCCTACCAGGTCATCGGTGTTGATGGCTTTGGAGATGGGCTCTGGCAAGGGGCCCGAGTTTCCGATGCACGTTGTGCAGCCATAACCGACGACTCCGAAACCCAGAACCTCGAGATCGTCCAGCAAGCCAGATGCCGTCAGATACTCGGTGACGACCTGAGACCCAGGGGCCAAGGAGGTCTTGACCCACGGTTTGCGCTGGAGACCACGCTCGCGGGCCTTTCTGGCGACCAGCCCGGCGCCAATCATCACATCCGGGTTGGAGGTGTTGG
>JAZFTN010000049.1:0-12075 GCA_036446715.1 Acidimicrobiia bacterium
CTAATCGGATAGCTGAAACAGTCTTGGCGACCATACAGGCCTCGGATCAAACAAGAAGGCTGCCTCATCTCACAAACCTTCCGGTCTACAACTGACCCCGCCCGACAGCGCAGAAGAGCGCGTTATGTGCGGTCTCGTTGCTGAATCGGTCGGACCGACCTCGAACATCGGGTTCGGGCCACCTGTGTGGTGGCCTGCCGCCGTCTACGTTTTCAAGGGACTCATCGTCAGACCCAGAGGGCGATCCGGCTCCGCTTTCGATGTCCACTCCCGGAGACCGTAAAGACTTACTTGCCTGTTTTGGGCTCCGGGACACCGTATGCGGCGCACCGGCAATGGGGCACCATGCAACCACCTTGAGTCCGATGCTCGGGGCGCGGATGTCCGCACGCCGTGCATCGCTCAGTTCCGCTGTTTCTCCTCTCGGAGCTTGGCTTCAACGCGAGCGCTCTTTGGCCTTGTTGACGGTGAGTTGACGTCCATCGACGTCCTTGCCGTTTAAGGCTTCGATGGCTGCGTTTGCCTCGTCGTCAGACGACATTTCAACGAAACCGAAACCGCGTGACCTTCCGGTGTCACGGTCTGTGACTACCTGTGCCTTCTGCACGGAACCGTGGGCACCGAAGAGCGACTCGAGATCACCGGAACTGGTGTTGAACGTGAGGTTTCCCACGAAGATGTTGATGGACATGTGTTGCTCCTTTGGAAGCGTCGAACCGTCGATAGTTGACACCCCGGCGGAAGCGCACCGCTGCCGATGTTGTTAGCAGCGGCTCGCATCAGCAAGTCCTACGGTTACTCCGCCCAGACGGAACTGAGGGGCAGAGGGTGCGGTACGCATCAGTACATACCAAGAAATCGAAGCGTAGTGAAACCCACACCCTTAGGCACCTTCAGGCATCTGCAACGACGGGCTGCATTACTTCACTGACATGCTCAAGGCCGCCGAGCGATATCTGGCGGACGGTATGGACGACATGGAGTACGGGGAGTGGACCCGGCGTAAGTGGTCCTGGTACGACAGATGCGATACGTGGGACTCCGTCTCTGGACGGAAGAACCCCCACTCGTGGGCGACAGAGGTTGACCGTCTGATAGCCACCGACGATTTGGACCCCCCTCGACAAGGCGTTGAGGAGGCTGCCCCTCCTAGGGCGCTCCTCGTGGCTCTTCTGGGAAGCAGGAACTGGCACCGGGTTGCCGGTGTTCATCGGCAGACCACAAAACCCGCAGACGCGAACGCCGACAGGTTGGCGGATGTCGCGTTTGTCGCAGCTCCTGTGGTTGCAGCGCGGGCGGCGCTCCTTCGGTTTCGGCTGGCCGGTCACTATTCGTGCTACATCGTCGGCGCATTTCGCAATCTCACGTTCGGCGGCACGTAGCCGACCCCGATCGGAACGGGTGGACACCGCATAGCCGGGTGTGGCCAGGTGGTCACCTACCACCGCTATCCCATCGTCGAGGTTGTTGCTGCGGGAACGGGCGACAATCTGGGTCGAAGCCGCTTTCAGCGGGTCGGCCCGGAAAGACAGCGTCGCCAGGTTCTCGACGAGACGCCGCAGGTGGGGGTACTGATGGACCAGCAGAGCGACCCCGTCAAGTTCGATGTTTTGAAGACGGACAAGTTCGGCTTGGAGAATCAACGTGTGCTGATGATCCGAACAGACCCTGGCGTCAGGCCGAGCGGCCTTGGTCTTACACCCACCGACCTTGCAGACAAGGGTCCGGTTTGAAGACACTCAGCGCTCTGTCATGCCGGTGTACCACTTCGGTTCTCGCTTCCGAAGCATCGGATCGAGCCGGGCAGAGGCTTCGGCAACAGCCGACCCGATCACACCGTCGGCTGTTACGTGGTCTCCTTCGTCGGGCAGCCAGTGAGATGCCATGAGCACGTACTCCATGTTGAAGGTAGCCAGGAAACGGGCGAACACCGGCCCGGATTCGACCACCAATTCGGCAAGACCTTCGGACAATTGTTCAGCAGTTTCGGTTTCGGCGACTAGATCCCCGACATGCCCAACGAAACTGATTACGGCAGCCCGTTCGATTGGGCTCAACGCGACTCCGCTTTTCAAAACACTGCGATCAACAGCAGCCGGAGTCCTCTCATACCGGGCGTCGTGGTCGCCCCAAGTGTCGACGTAAGGCTCGTACGTCATGTTGCAACTCCTGGATGCACCTCAGGCTCATAATCCGGATGGTGTCGCTGACCGTCTACAAGAGCTTCCTCGATCGAGTCACGGTCGGGACCGATCCAGCAGTATTCGCCCTCGTCGGCCGATCGCGGATCGCAGTAGGCAGCGTACCTGTCGGGTTCGTTGCCTAACCACACAATCACGCTGTGGCCGCCCTGAAGGTCCGCTTGAATGTCTGCGAGGATGACTCGGCGCCGAACCTGTTCGTTGTAGACCGACAGATTGAAACGGAGCCCTGCCAGCGCGGCCGGATTCTCGAAATCGAACCTTGCGGATCTCATGGGAGTAGTCCAAGAACGGGGTGGAGCACCGAGGGCGTCACGGTCACTGGTTGCAATCCGGTCAGACCCTCGGCGGATACTTGTCCGTCGGGCACATAGCCCGGGTTATACTCTGGGTATGAAGACGGCGATCTCGATCCCGGACGAGCTTTTCAGCAAGGTCGAGGAGCTTGCGCGCACGACGGGAAAGTCTCGGAGCCAGTTGTTTCGAGAAGCGCTCATCGAATACTTGCTGCGGCGAGACCCCGAGGAGATCACTCGATCCATGGACGAGGCACTGGCCGACATCGGGGACCAGGATGACCGTTGGCTAAGGGAAGCCGGACGGGATACGCTCGAACGCAGCGAGTGGTAGTCGCTCAGGGGGACGTCTTATGGGCGTCACTGCCTGATCCAGTTGGTTCAGGTCCGGGATTCAGACGGCCTGTAGTGGTGGTTCAGGCCGATGCGCTCAATGCCAGTCGGCTTGCGACAGTGGTCGTTGTTCCGCTTACCAGTAATCTGAAGTGGGTAGCTGCTCCGGGCAATGTTCTACTTGCGCGCTACGACACGGGGCTTCCCAAGGACTCGATCGCCAACGCATCGCAAATCGTGGCGATTGATCGGGCCATCCTCTCCGACCGGGTCGGAAGGGTGTCTGACGTCAAACTACAGCTCATCCTCGACGGTATCGACGTTGTGTTGGGCCGGGAGTCCCGCGGATAGCATCAGAGTTTTTGTTTCCGGCGACTCGGCTGTCGAGTGCCGCGCGTTTCTCGAGCGTATTGCAGGGCCGACACCCAGGTTTCCGTCGTGTCCACTATTTGTCCACTATCGCTCGGGAAACCAGCCGTGACGGGTTGGGACCACGTGGGAGCAAAGACTCTGGTAGAGGGCCAGATCCCATGACTGGGGATGACTGGCCGTGAGGGGCTGGTATGGGGGCATCTGGACTGGCAGTCAAGGGGTCAGGGGTTCAAATCCCCTCAGCTCCACCGATGAAATCCCTGCTCAGCGGGGTTTTGCTTCCTCCTTGAAGTCGCCAGAGCACCTACAATAAATATTGGTCGATTATTGGTAGAAATGGGTGTGATACACCAACCCTGGGCCTCAGAATGGGGTGATTCGTGACACATTTGCCCACCCCTTCGTCCGGATCAAACCTGTCAAGAGATCGGACGAGGGAGCGGTCACTGCCTACGCCCGCCCTTGAGAAGTCCGACCGCCGCCAGAGTCGCAAATCCCAATCCGGCCAGGGCAGTGAACCCGGCTGCAATGATCAGCCACTTCCGCCAGAACTCTGTCACATCAACCTCGGTTCCAGCATGAAACCACGTGAGTCATATTGTCAGAATCTACGCAAGAGGCGAGTCCCCCGACAAGATTGATAGGCAGTCAACCCACTTCGGCTGCGGTCCCCGGTCGGAAAGCCCTGATGAGCTCGACGATGCTGGTTGCCAGGACCCACCCAAGGAAGACGAAGATACCCATCCACGGAGCAATGGATCCCAGCGCCACCAGCACCGCGAAGACACCGAGCCAGATCGGCAGTGTCCGGTGGGCGAAGCTCACTGCGGCAGCTGCTATCCCAACTGCCAGCAGACCGGGGGTGAACATGAAGACCCCTTCCCACATGAAGTCGATGGCACCTCGAGCAACCTCGGCGTGGCCGTTCTCACCGGCGACTCTGCCGGCGAGTTGAACGCCAAGGAGGACGATCCACGCGCCGGCCAGGGCGACTCCGCCTGCCAGGAAACCGTCCGCCGCCCAGCCTGATCCACCGTCTCTGAATCTGGTTCGAAGATGTCCCAGGAAGATGAGAAGAAAGCCGATGCCGAGCATCGTCAGCAGGGTCGCCGTCCCTATGTCGTCAGCGCTATCGCGGAATTCGGCGAGTACCTGACTCGCCGAATCTGAGGGCTCGGCGTCGAGTCCTCCGAAGATGCTGCCGCCTATCACGACGGCAACGACGAAGAGGATGCCGCTGAGTGGTCCGAGCCATTTGCCTGCCTTGTCCATGATCTTCCTTTCTGGAACGTCATCGATACAGACGAGCGAATGCGATGATTGGGTGACAGAGCCTGCGAGTTTGAAGCCCTGTCACCCAATATCGCCCGGTGGACGTCTGTATCAGTGAGTGAGATGAACAGAGCGTTCACCGGCCCTCGGGCACGGCGGTGATGTATCTGGCAGGATGATCGAGAGAGGAGTGACATGGACTGGTGGATTCTCGAGTTGATAACGGTCGGGGCGCTCGTCGCCGCTCTGCTGATTCTGGGACCGCTCATCAAGAGGTACGGTCGCAGTTATGCAGCGGACGTGTTTCGTGCCAATCCGAGGACGGGTAAGAGCTACATCGTCTTGATGGATGTCGCCTACTACCTGATCTTCACGGCGTACATCCTCTTCACCACCCGCTTCGAGCCGGACACCGGGTGGGGCGACACCGTGGGAGCCGAGCAACTCCGCGGCGAGACGATTCGTCTTGGCGGGATGCTTCTGCTGATGGGGATCCTTCACGGTGCCAACGTCTTGAGCCTCCCCATCATCGGCCGGTTGCTCGGGTTGTCACGACGTATGGAAGAAGACGCAGGTCAACCAGGGGTCGTATGACCGTCGGCTCGATTGCGGTAGGTGTCAGGGGGGCCTCGGTCCGCTGGCTTCTGATGACGGTCGAGCGGGCGCAGAAGGTGGCCGCGGTCATCGTCGGAGTCGATCGTGACACCCTCGTTGCCCAGTTGTTCGACGAGGAGGGCACCGCCCTGGTGCGGCTGGCACGTCTTTTCACAGACGATCGCAATGCCGCCGAGGATCTGGTCCAAGAAGCGTTCATCCGCCTGCACAAGTCGGCTCACCGGATCCACAATCCCGAAAAGGCCGCACCATATCTGCGGTCGATAGTGATCAACCTGGCGCGTGATCACAACCGGCGCGGTCTGATGTCACTTCGGCATCAGGAGGCAGCTCCCGCCGGGACTGATGCTGACGCGCCCGAAGACAGGCTTCTTCTCGATGAGGAGCAGACACTTTTGCTCGACGAGGTTCGGGTGTTGTCTCCCCGGCAACGGGACTGCATCTTTCTCCGGTTCTATCTCGAGCTGTCGGAGCGGGAGATCGCCGATGTGCTGAGCATCTCGCCCAACTCGGTGAAGACTCACTGCCGCCGAGGATTGGCCTCTCTCCGTAAAACGATCGGAGATGAGCGATGACAGTCGAAGAGCGGCTCACCGCTGCATTCCGTGCGGCTGATCAGTTTCAGCCCAGTCCTGATCTCTTCGCCAAGGTCACCAGATCGATCGAGGAGGATGCTTCTCATCGCAGAAGAGTCCGCCGTCTTGTCATCACCCTCATAGGCATTCTCGGTTTCATCGCGGTGTACTTGTTTGTGGCGATAGACCGAATCGATGGCGCATTTCACATGCCGTTCTGGACTCTCGAACTGCTGGTGACCGGGATCATGGTTGGTCTGGTGCTGGTGCTGGGACCCACCATTCGGCGGTTCGGCACGGCGTTCGAGAGCGACATCTTCCGTTCGAGCCCAGCCACCGGGATCAGCTTCCTCACGCTGATGGACGTCGCTTACTACCTGATCTTCGGTGCATACACGTTCATGACTTTGCAGTACGGGCCTCCGGCTGATGCCCCTGGGGCCGGGGATCTTGTCGGGTGGCTGGGTTTTGAATCCTTCCGGCTTGGTGGCTTGCTCATGCTGATGGGGTTGTTACACGCTGCAACCCTCGTCGTGTTACCCGTCGTCGGGTTGGTCTTCTCTGCGAACATGCGTCGTGCGCGCCGGGACCATCTCGGTGAAGCCGCCCCTCCGGTGAACCCCCACAACCATCAGCTTGATCGATCGATCACGATTGTGGTCTGGATGCTGGTGGGGATGGGGCTCTTCCTCTTGGTCGGCCTGATCGTCCTCCCTGCTATTGCAGGCCTCGCCGGTTGACCGTTGAATGGAACCCGAAACCAGCCATCTGGCGGCATTCGATCATCTGTTTCATGGGGATGGCGCGATCGCGCCGCGGCCACATGAGAACGGCGTCAGAGACTGCAATCGTTGACGTCGCCGGGGACAATCACATCGAAGACCACTTCGATCGGGTCGGCTTCCTCGAAGATGTCAGTCAAGGTCAAAGACCCGCTGATGCGATCGCCCTGCCAGTCGAATGGAGGTCCGTCCACAGGCTCCTCGGCATCGAGGTACCAAGTCCCCCCTAGCTCGCTCACCATCGCGCTGAAGACACCCGTCGACTCGCCATCACCCACAGCTCGTCCGCTGATACTCAACTCCATAAAGGGGGCCCCGCCTGTGGTGACGTAGACATTCAGTTGGAATCCGTCGCCAAAGACTTGTAGATCCAGGGTCCCGTCGGACTCATTGAACGGTATGCAGCGCAACAGTTCCTGGGTCGTCATGGCCTGGCCGTCAACGGACACCGTGCTGTCACCTGCGGGGACGATGAGGAGATCAGCTCCGCCCCCACCATCGGATGATCCGTCATTCGAAGAAGCTTCTGTTGTCGTCGGTTCCGGTTGAGACGGTGCCTCTGTTTGTGATGGAGTCACGCTGTCAGCAACGTCAGCTTCTTCGGCCGTACCTCCGCAGGCAGCCAATGCAAGTGTCAAAGCGAGCAAAAGTGAGCCGCGTGACATAGAAGCTTCCCCTCCGTTAGACAGACGTGGCGAGCCTAGCAAAGCCAATTCGGAGCTGCCCGGGGTCTTTCTGGCGGCGACAGCAGATCGCCACCCGGATCGGATCTGCGGGTAAAGGCGTAGCCGAGAGTGATCTCTCGGCTACAGAACCGGGGCTAGCCGTTCGGCAGTAGATGCCGAATGACATCCGCGGCGCTGTAGGAATCAGTCCCTGGGGGGAGGAATCGCGCTACATCTGCCACGTCGTCACCGGAGGTGACCAGAGTGGGCTCTCGAGCTCCTTGACGTTGGATCTGGCCCAGTCCGACGTTGGCCATGAGAGCGCTGCACAGGCATTTCTTGCCGATCGTGTCCTCGGGCTTCCCGCCCTTGGCCACGTATTCGTCTACCGGCTCCGCTGCACATCGCCAACCGATCTTGCCGTTGTCCTTTCGGTAGGCGGTGCGGAGATAACCCAATTCACAAACCCGTATTCTGTTTTCGTACAGATCCGGTTCGG
This sequence comes from Acidimicrobiia bacterium, assembly GCA_036446715.1. Lineage (GTDB taxonomy): Bacteria > Actinomycetota > Acidimicrobiia > Spongiisociales > ZC4RG35 > SZUA-217. The sequence goes on from JAZFTN010000049.1 coordinate 7,611, forward strand.
AGAGGGTTCCTTCCAACTCCACCACCTTGAAGGGGAAGCCCGTTGGCGATCCCACGGGGTCGGTGAAGACATGAGCCTGGCTTCGTCGGCTCAGTTCCAAGACCCGGTGCTTCACGTCTGCGTCGAACCCTGACTCCTCGCAATAGGCGAAGGCGGTGCCTACCTGGACACCGGCTGCACCCAGTTCGAGAGCCTCCTGAACACGACCCGGATCTGCGTACCCACCTGCTAGCCAGAAGGGCAGGTTGAGCTCGCGAATAACCGAGAAGTCAGGCAGGTCACGGTCTCCGTAAATCGGCTCGCCCTTTTCGCTCAGCTGTAGTTTGCCTCGCGGTGGCGCATTGTGGCCACCGGCGGTGGGAAATTCGACGACAAACCCGTCAACCGGTGTGTCGATCCTGCGGGCAAGCATTGTGGCGAGGACATGTGACGACACGATGGCGAGAAAATCCGGTCGTTTCGCTGTGGGATCATCCCCATTCATCACTGTTGCGGGATCAAAATGGGTGTAATAGCTGTCGCCGGCGGTGGCATCCTTCAGTTCGAGCCGTAGCTCGACTGGAAGACCTTTGGAGAGGTCGTCGAGTATCGCAGGGATGGTCCTGGGTATCCCGGCACCCATGAGCACATAGTCGACATCGGCGAGCATCGCACCGTAGAGGGACGGCAAGGTAGGGGACTGGAGTTTCTCGAGGTAGTTGATCCCCACCAATCCGTCGTGGCCTTCCTTGGCGAGGTATACCTCCACGAAGTTGGAAGCGACCAGCAGACCGTCAACATTCTTAGACGGGTTGTCTCTCCGCATCGAGGTCTGTTTGAACCTCTGGTCGGTTTGCTTGCCTCCTTCGATGAAGTATCGGGTGAGGATTCGATCTACCACCTCGGAAACAGGGAACTCGGCAAGAGCTCGCCTCATGTGCCCGCCGGGGTCTCCCAGCTGGAGGCGGCGAGCCAATACTGCATCCAGGGCTGTGCCTGAAACGACACCGAGATGTCCTGCTTTGGATACGGCGCGAGCCAATTGCCAGCCGGAAACAGCCACACCCATGCCCCCCTGGATCAGAATCGGCTGGTCTCGTTTCATGACGAGCATGATAGAAGCGCACCCGCCTTTGCAGCTATCCAAGAATATGATTCCCGGATGAAATTGGAAGGCCCTCATAGCGGTGCTGAATCGCACTTTCGGAAGAGCCAAACAGCCAGTCGCGACTGGAGAGGTCTGGGCGATTTGATCGACCTGGCAACCCAGCGACTGACGGTGCCGGTCGAGGGCGTTCACGATGCGATTGCAGACCGATGGTTCGGTGTCGCGGGGCGGCGGGCTGCGCCCGCGCGCAATGCCTACCGTGCCTTGACTGCACCGGTCTACAACTCGGTCCGTCTGACCGGGTCGGCTCTGGGCACAGCGGTCGGCCTGGGTGCGATTGCTGTTGCAAGCCGAAAAGAGTTGCGACCACTGTGGCGTTCTCCACGTGGCAGTGGGATCCAGGCCTTCTTCAACGCGCTGTGGGGAGACGAGCTCGAACGACGCGGCAGCACAATGAGTATCGAATTCGGTCTTCGGGACGCCGGTGGTGAGCCGGTCGGCTTGGATGCCGACTCGCTTGCCCTGGCATTTACCGAGCCATTCTCTCGGCTGGTCGTGCTGGTCCATGGTCTGGGGGAGACCGAGCGCTGCTGGCAGCCCCAGACTTCCGAAGAAGGATCGGCACCCGGCCTGGCCGACCTTCTCATCTCTGACTCGTTCACTCCTTTGCTGGTGCGTTACAACACGGGCCGACATGTGTCCGACAACGGTGTTGCCCTGGCTGCCCTGTTGAGTGAGGTCACAGACAACTGGCCCGTTCCGGTGGAGGAGATTGCCCTGGTGGGCCATTCAATGGGCGGGCTGGTGGCGCGCAGCGCGGTACACGCCGGTCAGGACGCCGGGCAGGACTGGGTGAGTGTTGTTCGCCACGTGGTGGCACTGGGTTCTCCGCATTTGGGCTCCCCGGTCGAGAAAGGAGCGAACATTGCCGCATGGGGGCTGGGTCTTGTGCCCGAAAGTCGCCCGCTGGGCGAGTTCATCAATAATCGCAGCGTTGGGATCAAGGACCTTCGTTACGGCGCCGTCAGCGAGGAAGATTGGTTGGGGTTCGACCCCGACGAGCTATTGAATGACTTCGTGGTGGATCTTCCCCCATTGCAATGGGTGGATCATCACTTCATTGCAGGCGTGATCACCACCGAACCAAGACATCCCATTGGTGCTCTCGTGGGAGACCTGATTGTCCGTGTTGGAAGTGGTACCGGCCGCGGACGCCGTCGTCGTGTTGACGCCAATGACGTGCAGGTGGTGGGAGGCAAGAGGCACTCCGACCTGCTCCACGACCCCGGTGCCCACGAGCAGGTGCGAGCCTGGCTGGCGCCAGATGAGGACTACTTGCCTTCGAAGTAGTCGACCCCCGCGGATCCATCGATGAACTTCGCCAAGCTCGATCTGCTGTCCACTCCTGGCGCCATGCCGGCAAACACTCCTATGTTTCCCGAGTCCGGGTATTCCGCGATCTCCGGCTCGACCATGGTCGACATCATCAAGATTCGGGCCTCACTGTCTGATCGGTTGATTACCTGATGAGCACCTGACGGTCCCCGTCGGAACAACATGGCATCACCCTTGCCGGCCTCCTGTTCGCCCTCGGTTGTGCGGACGCGAACGGTCCCTTCGAGGACGATGAGCATCTCCTCGTTGGCGTGATGGAGGTGATAGGGAAAACTGCGCTGTCCGGGACCCATGACGTAGATGCTTGCTCCAAGCATCTCACCATCAAGCCGTCGGCCGAGACGGATGCGATGCCATTCGTACCCGGGATGATCCTGGGTGCCATCCCAGTCCGTTGAGTAGATATTCTCCATGAGCGCGACCCTACCGATTGCCGAGTCGAGGTTCCCCGGAACCAATCCGGTGACCGTCGGCGTCGAAGAACCATGAGTGAACACACCATGAAGCTGTTCAGGTCGTTCGCAGTCAGCCTTTTGATGGTTGCGGGCGCGGTGGGGATAGTGGCTTACGCCATCACCCAGACCATCGAAAGAGTCACCGAGGCTGTGATCACCCCCGTGGAGTCCGCTTCCGAACGGGTCCTCGACGTTATTGAGAACACCACAGACTCGGTGAGCTCTGCGGTGGACGCCACCTTCGAGACTGTCGATGAGATTGTCGAGGTCGGAAGGATCTTTACTGCCACCACCAAGGAGAATGCCAATGAAGTCGTTGATCTTGTTGACGAGAGTGCTGATGTGGCTGTGGCCATTGGCCAGGAAACATGGACCTATCTTGTGGACTACGGCACGAGAGAGATGGATCAGCTCAACGAGGCCGGAAAGCAGAAGGCCACTTCCATCTGGCGCTCCAACACGGAGCTAGCCGAGGCTCGTTGGGAGGCCGGAGTGGAAAAGACCACCGAGTTGGCCGAGGACGGTCGCGACTTTATCGAGGCTCTCTGGGCACGGAGCGGCTTGTAATCGTCCTGACATAGCGGTGGCGGCCAGAGCACTAGCCTCAATCCTTGCCGCACCTGTTCTGCGTTGAGGAGAGGCGATGACCGAGTACTACGACCTTGGAACATATGAGCGTGCCGTGTCAACCACCTCCGCCGACGCCCAACGTTGGTTCAACCGAGGTCTCATGTGGACCTACGCATATCACCACGAGGAAGCGGTCGAGTGCTTTGAGAAGGCGCTGGAGAGTGATCCGGATCTTGCGATGGCCCACTGGGGTATCGCGTATGCCATTGGACCCAACTACAACAGACAGTGGAGCGATTTCGACGATGACGAAAAACGGGAGTACCTCGGCCGCGCCCTCGAGGCGATAGAAGCTGCAGCACAAAGTGCAGCCGAGGCGAAGCCGGTTGAGAAGGCTTTGATCGCGGCCCTTGCGGTTCGGTATCCCGAAGACCCCTCGGTCGAGGACTTCGGGCCGTGGAACGACGCCTACGCGGATGCTATGCGCGAGGTTCACAAGGCGCACCCAGGGGACACGGATGTCAGTTCGCTGTTCGCGGAGGCAATGATGAACCGCACCCCCTGGCAGTTGTGGGACCTCCCGACCGGCAGCCCAGCGGAAGGGGCAGACACACTCGAAGCCGTCGACGTGCTCGAGTCGGCGTTCCGCGATCTGGCCGATCAAGGAGCGGAGACACACCCTGGCCTTTTGCACATGTACATCCATCTGATGGAGATGTCACCGACCCCTGAGAAGGCACTCGAGGCCGGTGACGCGCTGGTTGGTCTCGCTCCCGACGCTGGCCATCTCCAACACATGGCCACCCACATCGACGTACTCTGCGGGCGCTATCAGAATGTCGTTGAACGCAACGATCTAGCCATCGCCGCCGATCGCGAGTACCTCGCCCGCTCCGGAGCGGACAACTTCTACACCGTCTATCGCTGTCACAATTATCACTTCAAGATCTATGGCGCC
>JAZFTN010000050.1:0-5749 GCA_036446715.1 Acidimicrobiia bacterium
GCTATGGCTGCATTGGCGCTGATCTTGACTCTCGCAGCGATCCTTGGCGCGTCCTCGCTGCCCGGGTCGCGGGCCGTGGCACTCCTTGGGATTGCCTCGATCGTGTTCGCGGCTCGGAGATCGAGGCGATTGATGGGATCGACGTGTTCCAGTATGAGACCGAGGACGATCTTCTCTCAGCAGTCGAGCTTGGAAATGTTCAGGCAGGGGTGTTCCTGCCCGCCGACATGGACCAAAGGGCGGGACAAGGAGAGGTCGTGAAGATGGGGTTTGTCTCCAGGCCCGACGGGTTCGGGCCCCAGCTCCAGTCGATAGTCGGCTCTGCCGTCGCCGAGGTCATGAAACCGGTCGGAGCGGCCCAGTTCGCCTCCGCTGAGACAGAGATTTCATTCGAGCAAGCACTGGCAGTGGCGTCAACGATTGCTGACAACAACACCGGTATCGAGGTCGAGGTGTCCGCTCTCGGTGAAGCACTGTTTCCTGACACCCTCGGCCAGTTCGATATGGGGGCGGCCCAGCAGCTCGTGCTCTTTGTATTCCTGACTGCTCTTGCCGGATCCGCCGCTCTTATACTCACCCGTCAGCTCGGCATCAGCCAGAGAATGCTGTCCACCCCGACGTCGATAGGCACGATCGTTGTCGGCGAGAGTGTCGGCAGGTTTGGCGTGGCGATGGTGCAGGGGCTCTACATAATGGTGCTCACGTTCTTGATTTTCAGGGTTAATTGGGGGGACCCTGTGGGAGCATTTCTGATTCTTGTGACCTTCTCGGCGGTTGGCGCAGGTGCCGGCATCCTCCTGGGGGCGACCTTCAAGAATGATCAGCAGGCAAGCGGTATAGGAGTGATGCTCAGCATCGGTTTGGCGGCTCTTGGGGGATCGATGCTTCCCCTGGAACTGTTTGGGCCAACCATGCAAAGGGTGGCGCACCTGACCCCACATGCCTGGGCCCTCGACGCATTCGCCGAACTGGTGAGACGCGGAGGGAACACAGTCGATATCCTTCCGGAGCTTGGGGTTCTCTCCCTCTATGCCGCGGTCCTGCTGTTTCTTGCCGGCTGGCGGCTTCGCGTCGCTATCACCCGTCACTGATGGTTGAATGAGGTCATGGCAGATAATGACGGACGCGCTCGTCTAGGGAGAATTCTTTCTGGGATCGGATCGGTCTGGTTTGTCCTCTACTTCGTGTCGCGTTTCATCAATGTCGGGGGTACCCCACTGGGTGACATCCTGGCCTTCTTCGGGTCGAGCTTCTTCATACCGCTCGTGTTGTTGTTCGCCGGACGCTCCATTCGGAGACGCAGCCGTCGAGTCAGCGTAGAGGACGCCCTCGGGTCTCCGAAGGACCCGTCCGAGCAGCAAGACCAGCCAACGCCTCCCCCGGCGCCTCCTCCGGTGCCACGTCCCGTCCAACGTAGACCCGCCCCTCCTCCGGTCGAGGCTGCACCGGTCGATGCGGACGAATTGGCGAAGGCAATCGGGTTTGACCCCTCTGAGGAGACAGCGAGCTTGCCGGACATCGAAGTCGAAGAAGTTCGGCCAAAGACCTCAGATGAGATGATCGCCGAGGCCCATCGCCGCTTCAACAAGGACGGCTGACCCCAACCTGGAACAAGCTCCTAGAGACCTGAGGCGGCAAGCGACCTCGCTTCTCTCACTTCGGCGGCGAACCTCGACCGCCGCTCGCCGACTTCTGCGTCGTCGTCTATCAGGTCCCGGTTTCTCGCGAGTGCCAGAGCCGATTTGAATAAAATCTGGCTGGCACTTTCCCCGGAGAAAAGCCGCTCCTCGATGCGATACATCCGAGCCCTCGCCAGACATGCCTTGAGAAACTTCTTCTCGTCGAACGATTCCGTGAGCCCTTCGAGCTCGTCTCCAACGATTTGATAGGCGTCGAGAAAGGGGAGAACGGCCCAGTAGGCGACCGGGTCGCCCATCTTGGCGATGACTCCGAGGGCACCCGTTGCCGGCAGAATGGAAAGCCAATCCGGGACGTCGTGCGCAATATCGTCGGAGAGGTCCTCGAGAAACTGCTCTTTTTCGGGGAAGAAGAACTCATATTTGAAGAGGTCTCTCAGAGACAGCATCCGGTTCTCGGCGACTTCGGCGTCCCGTTCTCCATGGTCGATGAGAGAGGTGAGGGCCATCTCGGCGATCGCCCTGTTCAGGAAGAAGTGAACTATGACGTTGCGGTAATAGGAGAGTCGGATCATCTGCTCGTCGTCGAGCCAGTAGACCACTCTCCCCAGTGCCTCATGACTGGACACGTTTCCGTGTTCCGAGAGCGAGTCGAGGATCACGGTGACGACCTCCGGGTCGGAGAGGTCGGGCTTCGCCGTCAGGGGCAGATCGCGCGCCGTTGTGAAATCCATGAGACGACTGCTTGCGTTGGCAAGATCATCGGCGGTTCGGGCCGATCCTCTTGCAGCGAGAAGGGCGATGCTGACTATGGCAGTGGGTGTAATCGGTGTCACCGTCCCAATTCGATACATGACCTCGAATGCGAGTTTCTGGAGCCCGATCGTCACCTCTTCCCCTTCGTCGATCGAGCCCATCACCGAGGCCACCGATATCGGGTCGCCCAATCGGATGTGGATGTCGCCGTGTCGTCGACGTAGCGAGCGGACGGCCCTGAACAGCCATCCAATGGACTCCTTCTCCTTGGTGCGACCCTGGGCCTCGCGGGTGTAATCGGGCACGTCCTGTATCTGGTCGTATGCGATCGAGACCGGGATCAACTGCACGTCTTCGGCCTTGCCGCTGCGCAGCGAGTCGACGATGTAGTGAAGGAGGCCGTACCGGGGTGGCCCCAGCTTTCCGGATCGGGATCTCCCGCCTTCCATGTACCACTCCATCGGGAAGCGTTTCTCGATGAGAAAGTCGATATAGGCCTTGAGGACGAGCTTGTAGAGAAGGTTGTCGCGGAACGATCGCCGGATGAAGAACACACCCGTCCGACGCATGAGCGGGCCGACCGGAAAGAAGTTGAGGTTGATGCCACCGGCCGTATGATTGGGTGGCAAGTCGTTCTCCCAGAGCATGAACTGGAAGCTGAGACGATCCAGATTGGACCGGTGCGAGGGGAGAAAGATCACCGGACTGGAACGACCCAGCTCGGCCACTCTTGCCACCTGATTCGCGTCATACTTGATCTCCCCGTATCCCTGTCGGTAGAGGGCATGGATCGCGTTGGCGATCAGATCGATGACATAGGGGCTGTGAGTTGCCGCCATCTCGCGCAGATACCGCTCGGCGTCGGTGAGCGCGTTGTCCGGGTCGACTTCCGCCTCTCGGGCATAGATGTCTACCTGTTCTACGAAGTCTCTCCGTGACAGAATGGCCTCTGGCACGAAACGAGGAATCTTGTACCGGTCCCCTCGGAGCTTGCGCTCAGCCTGGTCGAGGACTCTCCAGACGCGCCGCGTCGCGAATGCCGCGATGCCATCGATCTCTCCTGAGGATTCGTAGTCGGCTGCCAGATCTGACGCTAGGGCCCCCTGCGCTGCGATCAGCTTGAGTCGGCTGGGCCGGAATGTCCGAATCCAGTATGCCCGCAACCCTCTCGGGTCTCTCGGGTCGCCCGGCCTGAAGGCATCCGACCATGTGACTGATCTACGTCCCTTCTTCTTGGGCGCCATCCAGACGACCCTGACAGGGATGAGAAAGACGTCGTCGGCTGCCGCTATCCGGTCCGACAGTTCGATTGGATCGCCTCCTCGGCCACGTCGGGAAGACGAGACCCGGATCGTTTCGATCTGGTGCCTTGTTTGGCTTCGAATCCACTTCTCGAGCAGACCCACCTCGAGATCGGTTGCCACATCGAGCAGATAGACGACCGGGCTGTCCGAGGGGCTTCCAAGAAGGTTGGAATCCGGAGTTTTGCGTCGGGACACGGCGACACTCTATTTGCCTGCCGGATGTCGCTGCCAGAATCACACCTGTGCGGATTGTTTTGCAACGAGTTTCTTCAGCCCTGGTGCGTGTCGACGGCAGTGTCGTGGGGAGCATCGGAAGAGGACTATGTCTTTTCGTCGGCGTGGAGCATGACGACGGCTACATCGAGGTCGATACAGCGGTGGACAAGATTGCCGGGCTGAGAGTTTTCAACGATGAGACAGGGAAGATGAATCTCCCACTGGTGGATGTCGATGGTCAGGTGCTGGTCGTGAGTCAGTTCACCCTGGCAGGTGATGTGAAGCGAGGTCGCCGTCCGTCATTTACCGACGCCGCCCGGCCTGAACATGCCAAACCCCTGATCGATCGGATGATTCACTCGTTTCGGGAGCGCGATATCGTCACAGCCCATGGTGTCTTCGGGGCGATGATGGATGTTGAACTGACGAACGACGGTCCCGTCACGCTGGTTCTCGAAGTGCATGACGGTGTTGTCGACTGAACGGTGAGTCCGTCCAATGTCTGTTCCACAGAACGAGGCCTATTCCCAGTGACAGCACTAGAAGCTGACTGGTGGCGGCTATCCCCCAGGCCATCGGCCACTCGAGGGTGGCCCACAAAACGGCCAAGATGTTGAAGGTGACAATGGTGACTATGGCGGCTGCACCCGAAGACCGGGTGATGAGAACTGTGATCACAAGCACGGCCACGACCGGCACAAGCACGGTGCGCCAAATAGCAGTGAGGACCCCGGCGGAGATTCCCAGGCCCTTGCCTCCCCGGAACCTGTAATAGGTGTTGAAGACGTTTCCGGTGACTGCACCGACCCCGGCCAGCACCGCGCCAATGTCGCCTGCCAGGGCGGCACCGGTGACAACGGCGACAACACCTTTGGCCATCTCGGTTGTCAGTACCGCGGCGGCCAGACGTGGTCCGGCGAGTCGGAGAGCGTTGTTGGCTCCCGGGTTCATCGACCCTTGCCGGCGGATATCGATTGCAACCAGTTTTCCGAGCCACTCGGCCGTGGGTAACGAACCGATCAGATAGCCGACTATGGCTGCCCCGACAGTTGTCGCCACGCTCATCTTTCGACTTCCGTCTGCCCCGGACCACAGAACTGCAAGAAGTCGCACGAGGCGCACCACGACCCAGGGCTCTCATCAAACTCCGAAGTGGAGATTCGACCGGTGAGGGCATTGAGTGATTCGCGGGCTCTCGATACCCAGCGTTCATCGGCCGAGTGGGTGACCTCGGTGAGACCCCCACCCAGGTAGGCGAAGGTGACATCGAGGGCTTCGGGCTTGGTGATGCCAAAGTCGACCTCGGTTGCAGCCACGGCGTATGCCTGCAATTGGACGACAAGTGCGGGGTCGGTGCGGGGACGGCCGCTTTTGAAGTCGACCACCTCCCATCTGCCGTTGTCGCAATAGACGGCATCGATTCTCCCCCGGAGGAGGTACCCGGTGTCGAGTTCCAGCGAGAACGGAACCTCGATCATCGTGGCCGTCTTCTCAGCGAATCTGGAGCTCAAGTAGGTGTCGAACGCACCAGGTCCGGACGAGATGTCTCCTTCGACGACGTCATAGAGATCGTCAGTCATTTCTTCAAACGGAACCTGGCCTTTCTGGTGGAGCTCGATTCGACGGTGAACCTCCGTTCCCCGATTAGCGGCCGGGTTGGATCGTCGGGGCAGAGGATCGACATTGGTCCAGAAGAACCTCTTCGGACATTGTGCGTATGTCACCAGACCGGTGACGGAGACCGTGTCGTGATCGTCGACGGTCTCATCTGACGCGGGCGCGGCGAGATTGAAGAGTCGCTGGTTGATGTCGGCCACGATTCGCTCATACTCGTCT
>JAZFTN010000051.1:0-5190 GCA_036446715.1 Acidimicrobiia bacterium
GCGGCGACTTCACCTCCCGAGAGTTGACCGTCGAGTACAACTCTTCCGAGGTGACCGTGGAGGAGATCCAACAGACCCTGGCATCGGTCGGCTACGAATCCAGCATCCTTGAGAACCCTTAGCGCTGGCTTGGCCAGCCCCCGCAGGTGGCTGCGCAGGTACTCGGGTGCGCTGCGCTTCTTTTTGCTGGCCTGGCGGATACGTCTCACGAGGTCCAGCTGACGCCAACTTGTCGGATTCAAGACGCCGTCCAGGCTCGCCAAAAGGGATCGCACACCCTCGTCGGCATTGATCGGTCACCCAGCCGCGGCGGCTGTGACACCGCCGTTACGAGGGTGTGGCTGTTGGTCGTGGGGATGGAACGGACGGTGCCTCCAGTGCTAGCGCATAACACCAGGCATGCGTGATAACGATCGCATCACCTGACCGCACATAACGGCACTTATGCGCTATCTGGACACGGGTTGGCGAGGGTCGCATATTGCTACCCGTTGTGCGCACACCTGTGGAGCTACTAGAAGGAACCCGAGTTCCGCTTGCCCTTGAGAGCCTCTCGCTTCGCCTTCTTCTCGGCGCGCTTCTGCTTGAGATCTCTGGCTGGAGCCTTCTTGGTGTTCCGACCGCCCTTGTCCTTATTACCCATTAGTGCCTCCGGACCGGCCAGGCCGACCGGCTAGCTCCAACAATACGCTCCCCAGACCGTACATAACAGCACTTATGGGCGGCGGCTAAACCTGGTCTGGTGGCCGCCGCGAGCATTCCAAACCGTTTCGGGGTAAGTTCGGATGTCCGAAGGTGGAGATGCAAAAGTCTCGACTGCCCTGAAGCGAGTGAGAAGGAGAACATTCGATGCATGCACGAGTAGTCAGGTACAACATCAACGTCGCCCAGTATGACGAGGCGATTGCGGCGCTCGAACCCGTAATGGACCAGGTCAAAGCCTTTGCTGGATTGAAGTCCTGGGTGAATGTCGGTAACCGGGAGACGGGACAAGGAACCGCCATGGCGGTGTTCGACTCTCTGGAGGCACTTGAAGCTGTGACAGACCAGGTGAACCAGATACTGGCTGGATTCGGCGCTTATTTTTCGGGACCGCCGACTGTGGACATCGGCGAAGTGGTTGCTCACATCGACAACTCCTGAGCCGGTCCCAACGGCTCTCAGGGAGCTAACCCAGGTTCGACTAAAGGACGTTCAACACCCGCACATAGCGGAACTTATGGGCGGCTGGGTGGCTACCTTCACTTGCGAGCGTGAGGAGGTCAGCCGTGTCGGCCGAGGAACGTATTGAAGAGCTTGGGCTAGAACTGCCGTCGCCACCTGAACCAATCGCCTCTTATGTCACGTTCGCGAGAACCGGCAACGTTGTGTACACGTCGGGTCATGGGCCTCTGCGTGCTGACGGCACGTGGATTGTGGGCAAGGTCGGCGCTGATCTCGGTGTTGAAGAGGCGACCGAGGCCGCTCGGATCACCGGGCTAGGTCTTATTGCCACCTTGCGGAATCATCTCGGCTCACTCGACCAGGTAGGCCGGGTGATCAAATTGTTGGGGATGGTCAACTGCACTCCTGATTTCGTTGACCATCCTGCGGTGATCAACGGCTGCTCCGATCTCCTCGCTGAAGTCTTTGGTGATATCGGCAGGCATGCAAGATCAGCAGTAGGAGTCACCTCGTTGCCTATGGGTATCCCTGTCGAAATAGAGGCGATAGTCGAAACACGCTGATCCGACCCCGCACATAACGGCACTTATGCGTGCCTTCCGAGGGATACATAATGCCGGTTGTGGGCGGGTTTAGTCCAGTCGGTGCTGATCTCGTAGGAGACAGAGTCCCGCCGCGGCGGGCCGGAATCGGAGCGCATTGGCCGGAGTCTTCGATGGTCCCTTCGAGCATGTAATCCCCGACTTGGATCGCCGAGCCAGAACCATGACTCAATCCTCCCAGAGCCAACCATTCCTGTGAATCGTTCGCTGGCAGGGCATGCCGTCTTCGGAGGTCGGTCGCACCAAAAGGCGAGCACGGCAGCTGAGGCGCGACCACGCTGAACTTCTAGACTCGCCGTCATGCTCGACATCGTTTCCACCCTTGCCAGGAGACCCAACGACTACGAGTCCATCGTCGGTGGAGACCTGATCAATGAGACCGCCGACCTGGCGCAACGGCTAGCGGGCCGGCGGATCCTGCACGTCAATGCCACTGCATTTGGGGGTGGCGTCGTGGAACTGCTGGCGTCTGCTGTGCCGCTGACGAAGGCACTGGGACTGGAGGTGGACTGGCGCGTCATCACAGGTAGTGACTCGTTCTTCGAGGTCACCAAGTCGATGCACAACGCCCTCCAGGGCCAAGAGGTGCCCTGGGACGCGGATATTGAAAGCACCTATCTTGACCAGGTGCGCTCCAACGCCGAGGCGTGGATCGACGGTTACGACATCGTGGTGATCCACGACCCACAACCGGCTGCCATCCTCAGTCTCCTGACTGAGCTACGAGGCCAGCGACCATCCGGTATCTGGATTTGGCGCTGCCATATCGACTTGACCACCCGGTTTGCCCCGGTATGGGACTTCTTGCGTCCCCACGTCGAGGCGTACGACGCAGCAGTCTTCACCATGCCCGAGTTCGTCCCCGACGACCTCGACGTGGGAGTAGTGCGCCTGATCCCACCGTGTATCGATCCACTCGCCGTGAAGAATATCGACTTGCCTCGCGACGTCGGCCGGGCTTTTCTGCGAGCCTTCGGTCTCGACGACGGTCGGCCGGTGCTCACCCAGGTGTCCCGCTTCGACCCCTGGAAGGACCCCAAGGGTGTCATCGACTCCTATCGAGTTGTGAAAGAGGCTCACCCTGGCGTGCAGCTCTTGCTGGCCGGTTCGATGGCATCCGACGACCCTGAGGGGGTGCGTCTTTACGACGAGACGAGCACGTATGCAGGTGACGACCCAGACATCCACCTGCTCACTAATCTCGACGGAGTCGGGGCAGCCGAGATCAACGCCTTCCAGACCGGCTCCGAGGTAGTGATCCAGAAGTCCTTGCGCGAGGGCTTCGGCCTCACGGTCACTGAAGGCATGTGGAAGCGTCGCCCATTGGTCGGTGGTGATGTCGGCGGCATACGGATCCAGATCGAGGACGGCGTGTCCGGCTACTTGGTCGACTCGGTCGAGATGTGCGCAGCCCGTGTCAGCGCCCTGCTTGCCGATCCAGCCCGGGCAGACGCCATGGGAGAAGCCGGGAGAGAACACGTGCGGACGACCTTCACGACACCGCACCTGGTCCGAAACTGGCTCCAACTGATGGCTGACTTAGCCAGCGTCTGAGCTGACTGACGAGCAGCCGGGCAATGGCAATGTTGAAGTCCAAGGTGAGGACTAGCCAAACCCTCCAAACCGGGGGTTCTCCCTAAGCAGGTCCTCGAGTTCCTCTCGCGCTTTGTGATACTCCGATTGAAGATCCACATCCGAACGCTGAAACGGGTCGGTCTTGGCGTCCTTGCCGTTCCGACGGCGACCGAGAGCCCACGCACCAAGCAACGACGCAACGGCGACGGATAGTCATTCACACCCGGCCTGATCACAGTCGCCGAGTAGAAACCACCACACATAACCGGCATTATGCGTGACTCTTGACCAGCCAGAAATTATTGGTTGTTATTGGTCGGCGACTCCCAGGGGTCGATTTCGGGGAGCTAGGCACCATCGGGCGAATCAGCGGACAAGTCTGTAACAGTCAGGTTTCATAACACATTTAGGGGTCGAAGGTTCAGCTAGCGATTGGTGATTTGGGCACGGGAGATAACTGGGGGTCACGAGGTCGGGAGTTCAAATCTCCCCAGCCCGACGATGAAACCCCCTGGTAGAGGGGGTTTCTCTGCTTCTTCGGGTCTTCGCCGGAGGCCAGATCGGCCGACTGGACACCAAATGGACACGCCCGCCGACGAACAAGGGTTCGATCAACCCTGGCCCATCATCGACACAAGCTTCTCGATCGCCTCGCGTTGCATTCCCGGAAGCACAGACGAATAAATGTCCATGGTCACTGAGATCGAGCTATGGCCGAGCCGTTCCTGCACCACTTTCGGATGCACACCGGCCTTGAGCAGCGCGGTGGCATGGGCATGACGTAGCCCTTTGATGTCAGTCGTAGGACTACGCCGATCTGAGCAGTGCGACCCTCACCGGCGCCAACCTGTCCGGCGCCAACCTGTACTCCGCCCACCTGACCGGCGCCAATCTGATCGACGCAGGCCTGGACTGGCCTACCTGGGCGGCGCCTACCTGTTCGGCGCAGACCTGGACAATGCGACCCTGTGGGGCACAGACCTGACCGATGCCAATCTCTACGGCGCCAGCCTGAATGATGCAATCTTGACCAATGCGGTTCTTGTCCGCAGTGATTTGACCGTGGCCTCGCTGTTATACGCCGACTTGACCAACGCTGACCTCACCAGCGCCGTGCTTGTTGGAGCGTCTCTAGATGATGCCATCCTCTTTGGAGTCACCTGGGACAACACCAGGTGTCCGAACGGTTTCATCGCGGATCCAGTCACCGGCTGCTGAATTTGGGCACTTCACAAGAGCAGTAGGCAAGGAGGGCGAATGCGCTGTGTACGAAGGCTCCGCACGGCCTAGGTGGTGGGGAGTGTCATGCTGCTCGTCGTGATGGTGCTATTTGGCGGGCACCGTTGACGGAGCCTTTGGCTGCTGTCACCGAGTTCTTTAGCTCTCTCGGCTAGTTCGGCGTCCCCACAAGTCGGCCGCCTCTAACGGTTGCGCCAATCACAAAGCCAGCTGAGATCAACACTGCGTTCTTCATGATGTATTGACCTTCGAGAGTCAGGACGAAAGGAAACGTCGTCCAGATCCGGTCCGGGAAGAGGATCAGTGGCGTGACGGTGCCCGCCATCTGTGCAAACAGCAGCAGGAGCGTAAGACGCAGGAACTTCCCGGTCACCAGCCCGATCCCGATGGACAACTCCAAGACGGCGAGACCGAGTCGTGCAAAGTCCTCCGAGAGGAGCCCGAAGGTGAGCTTCATCGTGGTTTCCGTAGCGATCTGATCGGCAGGGGAGAGTCCCGGCACGAGTTTCAGGGCGCCGAACCAGATGAAGATGATCCCGATGCTCCATCGGAGCAGCGTGACACCATGGGCCGCCATCCAGTGGGTAACGTTGCGGTCGAGTCTGTCGAA
>JAZFTN010000052.1:0-13138 GCA_036446715.1 Acidimicrobiia bacterium
TCGAGAGACGTGAAGGCGCTGAATGGCGCCCAACGTGTTATGGCCATTCCATCTCCTTTCTTTATCGAATCGACAGGGCCATACCTACCCATAGGCCAACATCCGGTGGAGCGCCAGAGTCTTAGGTCACATTCCTCGGACGACGTGACTCACCGCTGGATGGTCTTGACCGCCGCTCGTCATTTCGGCATACTTCCGGTCTGATGGCTCAGACCGTTAACACCATCATCATTATCGAATAGGCGCAGCCAAGACCGGCCGCGCCCGATCCTCTGTCACCGCAGGGGATTTTTCTATTGAGCATCGCTTGGAGGCGAGATGACACTCGAGATCTATGACACGACCCTTCGGGACGGGTCCCAACAGGTTGGGATCAGTCTCACGGTCAACGACAAGCTGAGAATCGCCGGGCTGCTGGATGATCTCGGAGTCGCCTTCATCGAGGGGGGATGGCCGGGAGCCAATCAGAAGGACACCAAGTTCTTCGAGCGAGCCCGAACCGATCTGGATCTGACCACGGCCACATTGACCGCGTTTGGCTCAACACGGAGACCTCGAAGCGACGCCCACTCCGACGATCAGCTACGAGCCCTGCTCGACGCCGAAACCGAGTATGTCTGCATCGTCGGCAAGACCTGGGATTACCACGTGTCCGAAGCTCTGCGAATCGACCTCGATGAGGGTGTGCGAATGGTGGGTGAGTCGATTGAGTACCTCAAGGAACACGGACGCCGGGTCTTTTTCGACGCCGAGCACTTCTTCGATGGATACGCATCCAATCCGGGGTTCGCTCTCGAGGTGCTTCGGGCAGCTCATGATGCGGGTGCGGAACGGCTTGTCCTGTGCGACACCAACGGTGGCAGGTTGCCCACGGCAACGACTGCTGTGATTCGGGAAGTTCAGAGGGAGTTTGGCGACGCCGCCATCGGTGTCCACTATCACAATGATGGTGGGACCGCCGTCGCCGCCTCGATCGCCGCTGTCGAGGCAGGAGTCACCCAGGTCCAGGGTTGTATCAACGGATACGGCGAACGTACCGGAAATGCTGATCTCTCGACCCTGATTCCGGACCTACAGCTCAAAAAGGGCCTCAGGGCAATAGAGGGCGACTTGGGTCTTCTCACTCCCATCTCGCACCACATCGCCGAAATCGTCAATATCTCCCTGGACCCACATAGTCCCTACGTCGGGGCTTCGGCTTTTACTCATAAGGCGGGTCTCCATACCTCCGCGTTGGCACGCCGATCCGACGCTTATGAACACGAGAAACCCGATCAGGTGGGAAACAAGACGCGGATGGTCGTCAGCGAACTTGGTGGCAAGGCGTCCGTGCTGGCCAAGGTCGAGGAGATGGGTCTTCAGGTCGACTTGGGTGAGGCTGCGGCAATCGTGGACAGGGTCAAGGAGTTGGAGCACGACGGCTATCACTTCGAGGCGGCTGACGGCTCGTTCGAACTGCTGGTTCGGAGTCTTGGAGGCTGGTCGAACCCATTCTTCGATCTGGAGGCGTTTCGTGTCCAGTCGGACTTTCGTTCTGGTCAGAGCATTGTTTCGGAGGCGACTCTCGAGCTTGTGGTGGATGGCTCGCGGCGGGTCACCGTTGGTGAAGGGGTGGGTCCTGTCCATGCCCTCGACCAGGCTTTGCGTGCTGCCTTGCGGGACCGGTACCCCGAAGTCGACGTTCTGAGACTCACCGACTATCGGGTGAGGGTGCTCGACAGCCAGGATGGGACCTCAGCAAGGGTTCGCGTGCTCATCGAGACTGCCAACCGTGTCTCGTCGTGGGGGACGATCGGTGTTCATGAGAACATCATCGAAGCCTCGTGGGATGCGTTGTCTGACGGTCTGGTGGTTGGCCTGCTCAGGCACGGGACCGGGGAGCTAGAGGGTCGCCCCGAGGTAGGAAGCTAGACGGAGGAGGTCGGCGAATACCCCGCCTGCGGTGACTTCCGGGCCGGCTCCTGGGCCCTGGACAACCAGGGGGTTGTCGCTGTAGCGAGCGGTTTGGAATTGGACGATGTTGTCGGTCAAGTGAATCCGGGCGAAGGGGTGGTCGTTTGGATAGGAGCGAAGGGCAACCGAACAACCCTCTTCCGGGGCGATAGAGCCGACGAATCGGAGCACTTCTCCCCGTGATCTGGCATCCTCGACAAGGTCTGCCATCTCGATGTCGTGGTTTTCGAGCTGGTCGAGAAACTCATTCACTGAACCGTCTTCCAGCCCCTCGGGCACCAGCCCGTCGATCTCGAGGTCGGACAGACTCAGATCCATTCCTATCTCGCGGGCGAGGATTACCACCTTGCGGCCAACGTCGAGTCCGGATAGATCCTCTCTGGGATCGGGCTCGGTGTATCCCTTTTCCCATGCTTGGCGAACAATTTCCGAGAAAGGTTTGGTTCCGTCAAAACTGTTGAATAGATACGACAGTGTGCCGGAGAGGATGCCGTCTATGCGTTGGATCTCGTCACCGGTTTGCACCAAATCGCGGAGGGTTTGCAGGATGGGGAGTGCCGCACCCACGGTGGTCTCGTAGAGGTAGTGAGCGTCGGCTCGCCGCCCGTGCTCCCGCAGCGAGCGGTAGTACTCGAGAGTCCCGGTGTTGGCCTTCTTGTTCGGGGTTATGACGTGAATCCCCGCAGAAAGCCAGTCCAGATACCGTGATCCGACGTTCTCACTCGCTGTACAATCGATGATCACCGCGTGGGGCACCGAGTCGGTGTGGACATATGCGGCCAGCTCATCGAGGTCGGCGGGTACTGGCTCCTCGTCGAGACGCTTCCGCCAGCGTGTGAGCTCGATCGGCGCTTCGTCCACGATCATCTTCTTGGTGGCACAGATCGCCCTTACTCGCAGGTCGACCCCGAACTCCTCGAGAAGCCACTTGCTTCTTCTTGCCAGCTGGTCGAGAAAAGTCGACCCGACATGCCCGGGCCCGATGAGACCGATGGAAAGCGTCTGTTTGGAGAGGTAGAACCCGGCGTGTGCCGCTCGCAAGGCCTTGGCGGCGTCGGTCTCGTCGATGACGACGGAGATGTTCCGCTCCGACGACCCCTGGGCAATGGCCCTCACGTTGACCCCGGCTCTTGCCAGGGCGCCGAAGAAGCCGGCGGCGACACCCTGTGAGCCCGACATGGTGTCTCCGACCACGGCGAGAATCGTGCAATTCTCGGTGACTTCCAGGGTCTGGATCCCACGGGTTCGCTCTGTCTCGAAAACGGTTTCGATCGTCGAACTCGCCAGGCGCGCCTGCTCCCCGGGGATGGCGAAACAGATCGAGTGCTCCGAACTCCCCTGGGAGATCATCACCACCGAGACGCCGGCGCGGCGAAGACCACCGAAGAGACGCTCGCTGATACCGGGGACCCCGACCATCGCCGATCCCTCCAGGTTGAGCAGGGCAATTGCACTGATGGAGGCAAACCCCTTCACCGGAGAATCCGTCCTCGACTGAACATGAATCCGCGTTCCCGAGGCAGACGGGTTGAACGTGTTGCGAATGTAGATCGGGATCTCGCTCTTGATCGCGGGTGTCATCGCGGCGGGATGGAGGACCTCCGCCCCGAAGTAGGCAAGCTCCATCGCCTCGTTGTACGAGAGCTCCTCGAGGACCTTTGCGTCGGGCACCAGTCGAGGGTCGGCGCTGAGTACACCGTCGACATCAGTCCATATAGATATCTCCACCGACGACAGAAGAGCGGCGAAGATCGACGCCGAATAGTCGCTCCCATTACGGCCAAGGGTTGTTGGCGACCCTTGTGAATCCGACGCGATAAACCCGGTGATGACCAATATGTCTGTGTCACAGTCTGAGAGCCACCGGTCCAAATTGGTTCCCGAGGTCTCCCAGTCCACCGCCGAAACCAATTCCGCCGGGTTGACGACGAGCACCTCGCGTGCGTCCATCCAAGTCACGTCCATCCCGGACTCGGCCAAGAATGCAGCGAGCAGTCTCGCCGACCACAGCTCCCCGTACCCGGCCACCGCGCCGGTTGTGCTGGTGGAGGTGCGCATCACCCAGGACGCTTTGAGAAGCCCGCCGATCTCGTCGATGTCGTCATCGACCTGCGCCAGAAGGGCACGTCCTACACCACCGGGCACAAGCTGGTCAATGAGGGTCGCCTGGCTGTCGCGGATCCGTCTGGTCTTGTCCTCGTAACCGGTGTCCCGACTGCCGGCCATGCCGGCCAAATCGATCAGATCATCTGTCACACCCGCCACCGCCGACACCACGACAGCCTGTCGAAGATCGGTGGGTGTTGCAAGGATGTCACGGACCGCGCCGAAGGCATCAACGTCGGCGAGACTGGTGCCCCCGAACTTGTGAGTGATCCATTGAGTAGACATGAGGGCTCCCGCAGATATTCAGCTAAACCGCATCGGTGCCGAACAAACAAGCACTTCCGTTGGCCCCCGCGGTGAAACAAGCGTACCGTTGAAGGCCAAGGGGGAGGGATGCCTTCACCGCATCGGGCGACGTTTCGTCGGTGATCGCGTTCAGCCCACGTCGCATTGGCACTCAAGTTCGTGTGGAGCCAGGTCGATAGATCAACTCAGGCAGTGAAGTTTCTTTTGCGTCATTTGATGGTCACGGGGACTGTCCTGGTCACGCTGGTGGCCCTGGCTATCCCTGCTCTGGCCGCGGATTTCGATCCGAACAACATCGTCTTTCCTGTGGGCGGGGACAGCTACTACACAGACACCTTCGACTCCTGTCGGGGCGGCTCCGGATGTCCGCGCCGACACGAGGCCACCGACATCCTCACTTATGGCGTCAAAGGGGTGCCGGTCGTGGCCGCTGCGGCAGGAACCGTCGAGTGGATCGGGTCGACGTGCTGCCTACTCAAGATCGATCATCGCGGTGGGTGGGCTACTCAATACATCCACCTGAACAACGACACACAGAATCCAGATGGCTCCTATGGCGATGATGGCCAAGGATATGGAATTGCGCCTGGAATACAGGTCGGCACTCAGGTGGAGGCCGGCCAGCTGATCGGATGGGTCGGTGATTCAGGTAATGCCGAAGGTACGGCGCCTCATCTCCATTTCGAGATCTGGAAAGACGGCGCCCGCATCAATCCGTATTCCTACCTGCTCGACGCCCAGGCAGGTTGGACGGGGAATTTCAGCGATGACGATTACTCCGTTCATGAGGTCGATATTGACAAAATCTTCGTGGAGGGGATCACCATTGGCTGCAGTCTCAACAATGAGTTCTGTCCGGAACGAAACATCACTCGGGGCGAGATGGCGGCTTTTATCACGAGGGCCCTTGGCCTGAGTGTTGCCAGCGGAGTGCCTGCTTACACCGATGTCGGCGGCCATCTTTTCGAAGGCGAGATCGACAGGATTCAGACTGCAGGGATCGGTTTTGGCTGCACTGAGACCGAATACTGCCCGGATCGTCCCCTCGAGCGTGATGAGATGGCTGAACTCCTGGTGCGCGCGTTCGGCTATGAGAACCCGGATGGGACGGACTTCTTCAACGACGACGATGGAAACCCCTTCGAGGAGTCCATCAACAAGCTGGCCAGTGCGGGGATCACCCTTGGATGTGACCCGCAGGACAACGCTCGATACTGCCCGGATCGTCTTCTCAGCCGAGCGGAAATGGCCAGCTTCTTCGTCAGGGCCCTTGGCCTCTGAGTTAGCTGCCGATGGCTTCCAGCATCCGCTCCAGGGCCGCGTCATATGACAAAGTCCGCGATTTGCCGTCGCTCAGGTCCAAGGTGATGGTGAGTCGAGTTTCTGAGGCGTGGACATAGACCCGATCTGCGTCGACACCCTCATTGAGGGCAACGGTGAAGCGGCTTGCCGAGGGGTTGGTGCGGAGGTCATTGACTCGCAGGCCAAAGTCCTGCGCAACGGCCTTCAGCTCGTGGGCATCGTCGATGTGGCTCACGGTCGAGAGATCATTCTACTTGGGTCGTTTGTGGTGGCCAGCGGAAATATGAGCAGGAATTGCCGGTTTCTTCATGTGGAGCGGCGTTGCCACCAGATCATCGCGGCTCCAGACGTCACCGCTGCCCCACCCCAGAACACCCACGACCTGTTTCCTGTCATGAAGCTCTCGGGAGCGAACGCCACGTCGAAGCCCTGCAGGATCCAGATGAGCCCGGCGATGATGAGGATGATCCCGGAGGCGAGTCGAAGCATTCTCAGACCTTATCTTGACATTTCGGGATGTTCTGGCGAGCATTCCGGTCCAGATGCAGACGAACCGCCTCACCGTGCACTCCGGCGATAGCCCCGGTTGCTTCCCCGGCTTCGTCTATTTCGGCGCCTAGCGCCACCTACTCCACCTCCGCTGTTCCGTTCCTGTTCCCTCCCTACTTTTTTCGAGGCACCCATGACTGATTCCCAAAACCAACCCGACATAGACCGATTGAGAAACGACATCGACCACGTCGACAGCGAGATCGTCAAGCTTCTCGCCGAACGAAAAGGGCTCAGCCTTCGAATAGCCCATGAGAAAGGTCGTGTTGATCGACCATCCCGGGATCAGAACCGCGAGGAAGATCTGATCGCCAAGCGAGTCATGTCCGGTCAGGATCACGACCTCGACGCGGGCCTGATAATCCGGGTCTGGCGGGCAATCGTCAACGATTCGGTTCGGGTCCAACAAGAGGCTCTAGGGCGTGATGCCACCGAGACGGCGGGTGTCACCGTGGCGATACAGGGCATCGAGGGGTCGTACAGCTATCTGGCAAGTCAGCAGTACTTCGGTGCTAAGGGCACCGAAGTATCGGTTGTCACGTCACGCACCTTTTCCGAGGCAATTGAGAACGTGCGCACCGGAAAAGCCGATGTGACGGTGCTCCCCATCGAGAACACGACATCGGGGGCGATCACAGAGGTATACGACCTTCTTCTCGATAGTGGGCTCCACCTGACTGGCGATATCAAGTTCAAGGTCCGTCACTGTCTGCTCGGCCTGGAGGGTGCCTCGATTGCCGACATGCGCAAGATCTATTGCCATCCGCAAGCAGTCGCCCAGTGCTCGGAGTTTCTGGCGACACTCGAAGACTGTGAGATCATTCACTTTGGTGATACGGCGTCGTCCGGAAAGCGGATCAAGGATCTCAATGACCCCTCGGTTGGCGCAATCGCATCTGAAGAGGCAGCTCGCCTGTTTGATCTACAGGTGCTCTCGTCCGCGATCGCCAATCGAGATGAGAACTACACCCGTTTCGTGGTGGCGGCGAACGATCCGATTGAAATCCCCGAAGGGGTTCCAGCCAAGACATCGATCGTCATGGCCGTTGGCAATCACCCCGGCGCTCTCATGGAGGCGCTTGCCATATTCAGCGACGGAGATATAAACCTCGTCAAGCTGGAGTCGCGTCCCATCCCAAACAATCCTCGGGAGGAGCTGTTCTACGTCGACTTCGAGGGGAAGGTTGGCGAGGGTGCCGTTGACATGGTCCTCAGCACTCTGATGAGAGAGGCGAGGTTCTTGAAAGTGCTCGGGAGCTACCCCTCACGTGACCTGCGGCAGAAACCCAAGCTCCGGAAAGCGGAGTCGACGCCCTCCAAAGTCAGGGAGGCTCTCGTAGAGCCGTCACCGACCACCGATGACGCAAAGGGTTACAGGTTGGGGAGTCGAGGCCACAAGTCTGCCAGCACCGTTGTCGAGGTTGCCGGGGCAAGGTTCGGGGGTGGCGATTTGGTGATGATCGCCGGGCCATGTGCAGTTGAGTCATGGGACCAGATTGTGGCAACGGCGAGGGCGGTGCGTGATGCCGGTGGCTCCGTTCTACGGGGTGGGTGCTTCAAGCCGAGGACCTCTCCATATTCGTTCCAGGGACTCGGTCTCGAGGGACTCGACATGCTTGCCGAAGCGGGGAAGATCTTTGGCCTGCCAGTGGTCACCGAGGTTCTCTCGCCCGGAGATGTCGATGATGTGGCCAAGAAGGCGGACATCCTTCAGATCGGTACCAGAAACATGCAGAACTTCTCGCTGCTGGCGGCGGTGGGAAGGACCCATCGGCCCGTGCTGCTCAAGCGGGGGATGAGCTCATCGTTGGACGAGTTGCTTCAGGCGGCCGAGTACATCCTCGCGGAAGGGAATCAACAGGTGATCCTTTGCGAGCGCGGGATCAGAACGTTCGAGAACTCGACCAGGAACACCCTTGACCTGAGCGCGGTCCCCGTGTTGAAAAGCCGCACCCACCTGCCGGTGGTCGTTGATCCTTCACACGCTGCTGGAAGCCGTGACCTCGTGCCGCCGCTGGCTTTGGCCGCAGAAGCGGTTGGCGCCCACGGGATAATGGTCGAGATCCATCCCGACCCCGACACCGCTCTCAGCGATGGACCCCAATCACTGCATTTCGATCAGTTCGAGGAGCTCATGGTTGCCTTGGGGATACCTCCAGGGCGGAGGGCGTCCGGTGGGGTAGCCGGACCCGCGATCGGGTAATCGGAAGACACATCACTAACTTGCTGGGCAATGAGCGAGCGTCTTGACGCCTGGATGGATTCCTATGTCCTGGCTTGGAGCACCAACGAGTCGGAACACATTGCTGCCCTCTTCACCGATGATGCGGTCTATGACCCTCAGACGGCGGAAGGCGAGTGGGACGGGATCTCTGAGATCGTTGCCCGCTGGCAGGAGATAGACGACGACGAGGACAACTGGGATTTCGAATGGCAGACACTCGTCGATTCTGAGGAAGTCGCGGTGATCACCGGACGGACTCGCTACCTCGACCCTCCGACCAGCCATCGAAACCTCTTTGTCATAAGGTTTGCGGACGACGACCGCTGTTACGACTTCACCGAGTGGTACATCGAAGAGGAAGGCTCTTGAGCGAGGTCATCAAGACGGCTTATGTCCTTGGCGGAGGAGGACGCTGGGGCGCCGTCGAGGTCGGCATGCTCCGAGCACTGAACGAAGCAGGCATCGAACCGGACATCATCCTTGGGACCTCGATTGGCGCATTCAACGGTTCGGTGATCGCCGCTGCACCCGGAGCTGTCGGAGTTCAGAGGCTCGCCGGTCTCTGGGACGAGTTGACCGGCGCCGAACTCTTCCAAGCCAGTGTGCTCAGCAGAATCAGGAACGTGGCCACACTCCAGCCGGCGATCCACCGGTCTGCGGAGTTGCAGCTCGTTCTCGAGCACGTCCACGGCGCCGAAAAACACATCGAGGACCTCCAGATCCCCTTTCAATGTGTCGCCTCTTCGATCGAGAGAGCCGCCGAGCATTGGTTCACCAAGGGGCCGTTGATCCCCGCTCTTCTCGCCTCCTCGGCTGTCCCGGTGCTCTTCCCTCCCATCGAGATCGAAGATGAGCACTTCTATGACGGCGGACTGGTCAACTCGGTGCCTCTGGGACGCGCCGTGGAACTGGGCGCCTCAGTCATCTACGTGCTTCAGGTCGGTCGTCTCGAAGCACCATTACGGCCACCCGAAAGACTGCATGAGGCCGCCTTGATCTCATTCGAGATCGCCAGACGCCACAGATATGCGACTGCCATGGAGACTCTTCCGACAGACATCGACGTGCACGTCCTGCCGTCGGGGAACCCCGTCGAGTTCGATGACCGTCGTCAGCTGCGCTGGAGAGACACCGGAGACACATTGGAGTTGGTTGAAGGCGCATACGCGGCAAGCAGCGCCTATCTGAAGGAGAATGGCCTGTGATGAGACCTCCTTCCCGTTGGGTTCGGCGTCTGCTGATCGATCCGGTCTTTGTGATTGGTATCGGGGTCGTTGTGCTCGCGCTCCCGGTGGTGCTGGTTGTGGTTGCCTTCCTATCACGATATGTGCCCGGCAAGTGGCGACCGCTTCGCATCATCTGGTTTCTCTTCCTCTATCTGGTGGTAGATGTTGTGGCGGTGGTCGGGCTGTTCCTGCTTTGGATCGCTTCGGGGTTCGGGTGGAAGATCCGATCACCCGGCTTCCAGAAGGCCCACTATCGGCTGTTTGGCTGGATGCTTCGCCGGGTTGTCGCTTCAGCGAAGTTCACCTTCAAAGTGGTGACGGTCGCCGAGGGTGATCCACCGTTGAGCGTCGGTCAGGAGCGGAGGCCGATTCTGGTCTTGTCACGACACGCCGGTCCCGGAGACTCCATGCTTTTGATGGACGGCCTCTACAACCGGTTGGGTCGCAAACCGCGTATTGTCCTCAAGGAGTTCCTCCAGTGGGATCCGGCGATCGACATAATGCTGAATCGGCTTCCTTCCACTTTCATCCCGGCGACCGGCAAGGCGGGCAATGCCGTTATCGAGGCCATCGAGGAGATGACCGCATCCATGGATGCTAATTGTGCGTTTGTGATCTTCCCCGAGGGCGGCAACTACACGATCAAACGCCACATGCGAGCCATTCAGAAACTGAAGGAGATCGGACGTCCCGACCTGGCGGAGCGCGCCGAGAGTCTCAAGAACACACTCCCTCCCAAACCAAAGGGAGTGATGACGGCGCTGGCGGCCGCCCCGGGCAAGACCGATGTGTACTTCGTCGGTCATGCCGGACTCGAGGCGCTGGTGTCGTTCGGGGACATCTGGCGCGGCATGCCCATGGACACCAATGTGGCCACCCGGATCTGGTACTTCCCTGCCGAGCGAATTCCGCCACCCGAAGAGCAGGAGACGTGGCTCTATGACCTCTGGGCAGAGATCGACAGTTGGATAACCGATAAGCTGGCGGACACAGCCGAGCCCTTTGATGAGCACGACGACTATCAGTAGCTATTTGGGCGACGGGCCACCAGGTCTCCATCGCACGTTCGACTGCTGGGATGAGGCAGTGCTTGGGAGCAGATCATTGTCTCTTTGCTGCTCGTAGGCCTCGATGTCGGTGAGGTACTCGAGAGTCATGGAGATGTCGTCGAGACCACGAAGAAGGCGATACTTGCGATAAGGGTCGATCTCGAAACCTCGTTTCCAGGCGTTGCCGACGATCTGCACCGTCTGGGTTGGTAGGTCGACTTTGATCCCGGTCTGAGGCGCCCTCCTGACCAGATCCATGAGATGGTCGATGTCTTCCTCTGGAAGCTCGACCGTGAGCATGCCACTTTGAAAACAGTTGCCCTTGAAGATATCCGCAAAGCTCACGCCAACCAACACCTCTATGCCCAGGCCGTCAAGCGCCCAAACGGCGTGTTCCCGACTGGATCCGGAACCGAAATTCGAGCGTGTCAACATGATCGATGCTCCGTCGTATGCGGGATCGTTGAGCACGAAGTCAGGGTCGTCGCGCCAAGCCCCGAAGACAAAAGGCCCATACCCGTCGCGCTCGATGCGTTTGAGATGCCGTGCGGGGATGATCTGATCGGTGTCGACGTTCTCACGATCGATGGGGACTGCTCGCCCGGTTACCGCAGAGACCTTTCTCACTCCATGACCTCGGTCACATCGACGAAATGGCCCGCAACGGCGGCGGCGGCGGCCATTTCGGGGCTGACGAGATGGGTGCGGCCCCCTGGGCCCTGCCGGCCCTCGAAATTCCTGTTGGATGTCGAGGCGCATCTCTCTCCCGGAGCCAGAACGTCGGGGTTCATGCCGAGACACATCGAGCAGCCGGCGTCACGCCATTCAAATCCGGCGGCCATGAAGATGTCCGCCAAACCCTCCTTCTCAGCCTGATGTTTCACCAACCCCGAGCCCGGGACCACCATTGCGCTCACACCCGGAGCAACCTGTCTGCCATCGACAACGGCAGCCGCTGCCCGCATGTCCTCGATACGACCGTTGGTGCAGGAGCCGAGAAACACCCGATCGATCCGGATCTCGCGGATCGGAGTCCCCGGAGCGAGGTCCATGTAGACCAATGCCCGCTCGGCGGTCTCTCGTTCTCCGGCGGCCATTTCATCGGGATGGGGGATGTGTCCGTCGATGGTGACGCTCTGTGCCGGATTGGTGCCCCACGTCACGTAGGGTCGTATTCGGGAGCCATCGATCGAGACCTCTCGATCGAATCGAGCGTCTTCGTCGGTGGGGAGTTGGCGCCATTGTTCGACTGAGCGTGCCCAGTCGTCTCCGCCAGGAGCGTGAGGACGACCCCGCATGTACTCAAAGGTTCTCTCGTCTGGAGCAATGAGCCCGGCACGAGCTCCTGCTTCGATAGACATGTTGCAAACCGTCATCCGCTCTTCCATCGAGAGGTTGCGGATGACCTCGCCGCGGTACTCGATGACATGACCTCTGCCTCCGCTGACCCCGATCTCATTGATGATGGCGAGGATCACGTCTTTTGCCGCCACCCCGGGGCTGAGTTCTCCAGTGACTTCGACCGACATCGTCTCTGGTCGGACCTGGCGCAATGTCTGTGTCGCAAGCACGTGCTCCACCTCAGACGTCCCAATGCCGAATGCAAGCGCTCCGAACGCACCATGTGTCGAGGTGTGACTGTCACCACACACGATCGTCATTCCAGGCTGGGTGAACCCCTGCTCGGGCCCGATTACGTGGACGATTCCCTGACGGGCATCGAAGATGTCGAAGAGGGCGACCCCGAACTCCTCTGCATTTTGTTGCATCACCTCGATCTGCTTCGCCGACAGCGGGTCGGGGTTGGGCTCGTTTCGTCCGAAGGTCGGCACATTGTGGTCGACCGTTGCGAGGGTGAGGTCGGGTCTTCTCACCGGCAGTTTCGCACGGCGAAGACCCTCGAAGGCCTGTGGTGAGGTCACTTCGTGGATGAGATGCAGGTCGACGTACAACAACTCCTGTCGTTCGACTGCGGAGCCGGCATCGACCAGGTCACCGCTCTCAGCGAGCGCCTTCAGTCTGGCGGCTTGCTGGGCGGGGCTGTCAACGACACGCGTCTCCCAAATCTTGCTGAACAGCGTCTTGCCACTCATCGGGATGTCTCCACAGCGCTGGTGGCGGCCACGAGGCCGGCGACACGATCTCCGACTTCAGAAGTCGTAGCGTCCATCTCGCCGGCTCGGAGGGAGGGGAGTGATCCTGCCACTTCCCCAACTGCGGTCTCAATTGCTCGAGCCGCCGACTCCTCTCCCAGGTCGTCGAGCATCATTGCCGTCGCTCCAATGGCGGCCAGGGGGTTGATCTGCCCGGTGCCCTCAAAACCCGGGGCTGTCCCCCCGATCGGCTCGAACATCGAAACACCCTCGGGGTTCATGTTCGCTCCGGCTGCGATTCCCAGGCCACCCTGAATTGCTGCCCCGAGG
>JAZFTN010000053.1:0-6454 GCA_036446715.1 Acidimicrobiia bacterium
ATGAACGGCGCCCATGACACCGCCTCTTCCGGAAGAATCGGCAGCGATATCCGGATGAAGCCATAGGAGCCCAGCTTCAGGAGAATGGCCGCCAGCAACACCGAACCCACAGTTGGAGCAGCGGTGTGGGCGTCAGGCAGCCAGGTGTGGAAGGGAAACATCGGCACCTTGACGGCGAAACCGAGGAAGATCGCTCCGAAGACCAGGAAGGCGAAAGTGCCGGAGAAGGCACCGCTTGCGCCCAACTCGGTCAGCTGCGGGATGTCGAAAGTGCGTCCAAACTGGGACTTGCCGGACTCGAAGTAGAGGGCCAGGAAGCCCAGGAGCAGGAAGGCCGACCCGAACAGCGTGAACAGGAAGAACTTGATCGCGGCATAGAGCCTGGTCTCGACCTCATTGGCGAAACCGGGGACTTTTCTCGGAGTCTTGTCACCCCATATGCCGATCATGAAGTACATCGGAAGAAGGACTATCTCGAAGAAGAGGAAGAACAGAACCAGGTCGAGCGCCACAAACGTCCCGTTCATGCCGGTTGCCAGGATCATCATCAGGATCAGCAAGGCCTTGGGGTTCTTGGGCTCATCCCAGTGGTTCCAGGAGTAGATCACCGCGAGGACCATCACGAAGGTGGACAGGACCAGCATTGGGAGGCTTATCCCATCGATGCCCACGTGATAGTTGGCGTTGATCGCCCCGATCCAGGTCTCGCTGACCTCGAACTGGTAGGTGTTGTAGATATTGCTGGAGAAGTCGAAGCGGGCTATCAGGATCAACGAGGCGACGAAAGTCATGATCGACGCCACCAACCCGGTTGTCTTCAGAGCGCTCTCGTTCTCCTTGGGTATCAACCCAAGGAGAACGGCGCCAACGAGGGGCAGGAAGACGGTCAACGTCAGGCCCCAGGTCTCAAACCATTCCATTGCTTTCAGCCTCTCCTAGATCACGAACACGAATAGGACTACAAGGATCAATACGCCCGCCACGAAGGAAGCCGCATACTGCTGTACCCGACCGGTCTGCCACTTTCGGACGACCGACCCGGCACCGTCGGCCGCTGCCGACAAACCGTTGAAAACACCGTCGACTCCACGCTGATCGAGGGTGTCGTAGACAAACACACCGAGACCCTTCACGAGTCCAGCGACGCCGTTGACGATGCCATCGATGATGTAAGTGTTGGTCCAGTCGACAAGACGGGCCAGGGGGCCTTTGATCAGCGCGACGATCCCGAGGGCGAGATCGTCGATGTAGTACTTCTTTCGAAGCAGCGGGAAGAGAACCGGGATCTCAAAGGAGTCCCTCTCAAGTTGAGTCTCGGCATCCTTGTAATAGATCAGCCAGCCGATCACCACTCCCAGGACCGCCGCCCCCAACCCGGCGGCGGCAAGACCGAAGTTGATCGCCTCGGCGTGGTGGTCGCCCATGGGCACCACGCGAATTGCCAGCCAATCGGTGAAGTTGCCAATGTTTGGCAGAGAGAGGCCGGGAATGTTGAGGACTCCGGCGAAGGCGGCGGGCACCGCCAGCAAGATGAGGGGAACAGTCATGATCTTTGGTGACTCGTGCGGCTTGCCGTCACCCTTATAGGTCCCGAAGAAGGTGAGGAAAGTGGCTCTCGCCATGTAGAAGGCGGTGACAAACGCTCCCGCGATGGAAATCCAGAGGACGGCAGTCAGGCCTTCCGCACCCATCGTGGCGAGTATCTCGTCCTTGGACCAAAAACCTGAGAGACCGATACCAGACAGGGCCAGGGCACCAACCACCCAGGTCCAGAAGGTGGTTGGCATGAACTTTCGCAACCCACCCATGTCACTCATGTTGTTGGAGTGAACCGCATGAATCACCGAGCCGGCTCCCAAGAACAGAAGGGCCTTGAAAGAGGCGTGAGTGAACAGGTGGAACATCCCTGCGGTGTATCCGCCGGCGGCGATGGCCGTCATCATGTAGCCGAGCTGGCTTACCGTCGAGTAGGCGAGGACTTTCTTGATGTCGTCGGCGACGATGGCGAGCAGGCCGACTCCGAACAGCGTAAGAGTCCCGATCACGATCATCACGACGCGCACGTTCTGGGCCATGTACTCGAAGAGGGGGAACATCCGGGCCATCAGGTAGATCCCGGCCGTGACCATGGTCGCTGCATGCATGAGAGCCGAGACCGGTGTCGGTCCCGCCATCGCATCGGGCAGCCAAATATGGAAGGGGACCTGGGCGCTCTTGCCCATCGCACCCAAGAAGAGGAGTAAACCGCCCACAGTGGCCACAGCGGCAAGTTCGGGTGCGCCCTCGAAGGCAGCGAAATCGATAGCGTTGAAGTCCCAACTGCCGATTGAAACTCCGACGAGGATGGCGCCGAGGATGAGTCCAACGTCGGCGACCTTGTTGGTGAGAAACGCCTTGTTGCCCGCCCTCACGTTGTCGAGGTCTTCCCAGTAGAAGCCGATCAGGAGGTACGAGGCCAGGCCGACCCCCTCCCACCCGATGATCAACTGAATCAGGTTGGGAGCACCGACGAGAACCAGCATCGCCCCCGCAAACAGTGAGAAAGCAGCAAAGAACCAGTCGACTCTGACATCGCCCCTCATGTATCCGAGGGCATAGATGAAGACGAGCAAACCGACAAAGTTGACCAGGAAGAACATCAAGATGGAAAGACCGTCGACCACCCATCCCAACTCGAACACGAGACCACTGCCGATGCGCCCAATCTCGAAAATGGTCCGGTCGAGAACCCCGCCGGTGGCGTTCATCAGGAGCAGGACCGTGGCCCAGACCAGGTTGATGGCCAGAGCGGCTACCGCGATCTCGCCGC
Source organism: Acidimicrobiia bacterium (assembly GCA_036446715.1). GTDB lineage: Bacteria > Actinomycetota > Acidimicrobiia > Spongiisociales > ZC4RG35 > SZUA-217. The sequence goes on from JAZFTN010000053.1 coordinate 2,810, forward strand.
CCTTGTGCTTCAGTTTCTTCCCAAACGCCAGAATGAGAAGAAACGCCACGAACGGCAGGACCAGCATGATCCCGGCGGTGTCGGCCCACCATCCGCCATCGCCGGCGTGGATCTCCTCGGCTGCGAAGACCGCTAGTCGGCTCAACATCTGGAGAACCTCTCAGCGGAGCCGCAGCCCCGGCCGACCAGCGTCTGTTTGCTCGAGGCTGTAAGCGCGAGACCACCGTTCCCGTAGAGGGACCAAGACGGCACCGAGGGCAAAGTCGGCCGGCAATCCAAGAGGCTCATCATCTCTACCAGCGCATCAGATTGAGATCGTCGACGTTGGCGGACTTACGATTCCTGAAGATCATCAAGACGATGGCCAATCCGATACCGACCTCCGCGGCGGCCACCGTGATCACGAAGATGGCGAATATATGACCGATCGCTTCGGGGCTGACGAGTACGGACTCGAAGGCGATCAGGTTGATGTTCACGGCATTGAGCATCAACTCCACCGAGAGCAGGATCAGCACGATGTTGCGTCGCACCAACAGGCCGTAGACGCCAAAGGCGAACAGCGCCGCTGCGAGAACGAGGAACTGGCTGAGAAGCATCAGACTGCGGACCTCTCCTCTTCCTCAGCCGGAGACAGATCACGTCGGGCAAGGGTGATCCCACCGATGAGCGCCGCGAGCAGGACGAAGGACACCACTTCGAATGGAATGACAAATCGACCGAACAACGAATCCCCGATGACCTCAGTCGGAACAGGCTCCCCGACGGATCCGATGAGCTGGCCCCCAAACGCGTCAATCGATGCCCACGACATCATCAGGAAGACACCCGACGCCAGCAGCGCGGGTAGAGCCTTCTGATCGGAGCTGAGACCTTCATCGAGTCCGGTCGGTGCCCGTGTGATCATGATCCCGAAGAGGAAAAGGACTATCACGGCACCGATGTAGACGAGGACCAAGACCCAGGCAACGAACTCCGCCGACAGCATCAGGAAGAGGGCAGCAGTGCCGGCCAGCGCGCCAACCAGGAACAGGGCGGCGTGGACAATGTTCTTCGAGGTGACGACACGGAAACCCGAGAAGAGCACGACAAGACCGATAATGGTGAAGACCCAGTTGACAGGGGCGGAGATCCAGTCGATAAAGGTCATTTCTCGAGCGCGGGTGGTTCGGGAACGGTCGTCATCCAGTCCTGGAGACGATCCATGTCATGCAACATGTTGCCCATCTTCGACTCGGAGTACTCGTATTCGGGAGTCCAGAAGAGAGCGTCAAACGGACAGACCTCCACGCAGATGCCGCAATACATGCAAAGGGCGTAGTCGATGTCGAATCGGTCGAGTTCTGCCCTGACCCTGATACGTCCGCCCGGCTTGGAGGGAGGCTGGGACTCCTTGTGACCCTCGATGTAGATGCACCAGTCGGGGCACTGTCTGGCACAGAGCATGCAGACGGTGCAGGCATCCTGATCGAGAGCGATGACCCCTCTCGCCCGGGGCACAGGGGTCTCTTTGACCTTCGGGTAGTTGACCGTCGCCAGGTACTTCTTCGGAAGAAAGATCGTCTTGAACATCGTGGTGATGGTGACTCCGAGACCTCTGATCAACCCGGAGCCGGGGATGGTGCGTTGGGCGTTGGTTGTCATCAGAGCACCACTTTCAGAGTCGCGGTGACGGCGATGTTGGCCAGAGCCAACGGAATCAGCACTTTCCACGCAAGAGTCTGCAACTGGTCCTCGCGGAGGCGGGGGAAGGTCCACCGGAACCAGATCATGGTGAAAGTCAGCAGAAACACCTTTCCTATGAGGATGAACGGACCGGTGAATTCCAGAGTGGACTCAGGCACGAAAGGAAGCCAGTAGCCGCCGAGAAACAGCGTCGCGGCGATAGCCGACATGGTGAACATGTTGGCGAACTCGGCGAGGAAGAAGAACAGGAATCGAAAACCCGAGTACTCGGTGACATACCCCATCACCAACTCGGACTCGGCGATGGGCATGTCGAAGGGAATTCTGGACAGCTCAGCCAACGCAGCGATCATGAAGATCCCGAAACCGATGAACTGGACCAGCACAAACGGAAAGCCGGCGCTTATTTGGGCCTCGACGATCCCGCTCATGCTCATCGTCCCCGCCATGATCACCGACCCGACGACCGCCAGCACCAGGGGAAGCTCATACGCGATGAGCTGGCCTGCGGCCCGCAAGCCGCCCATCAGCGAGTATTTGTTAGCCGAGGACCACCCGGCCATCAGGACGCCGATGGTGGCTATCGAGGAGATGGCCAAGGCGTAGAAGATGCCAACCGAGAGATCCCGGAAGATGAGGCCAGGCCCGAAGGGGATCACCACGAAAAGCGAAACTGTCCCTACCAGCACGAGAATCGGGGCCGCTTTGAAAACAGGTCTGTCGGCATCCTCGGGGATCAAATCCTCCTTTTGGAAGAACTTGACGCCGTCGGCGATGAGCTGGGCCCAACCCCAGCGCCCCCCAGCGAAATAGGGGCCGACACGGGACTGCATCTTCGCCGAGAGCTTCATCTCCGCGAACCCCAGCAGCATCCCGATGACAGGCACCATTATTGCCACCAGGAGCAGCTTTCCGCCAAGCGAGACCCAGAAGTTCGAGAACGCGTCCGTGATGAACTGGGTCACCGATCCACGTCTCCCAAGACGAAGTCGAGACTTCCCATGATCGCGATGATGTCGGGTACCAAGACGCCCTCGAGGATCCAGGACAACATCGAGATATTGGAGAAGCTCGCGGAGCGGATCTTCAACCGATATGGCCCGGGCCCGCCGTCCGAGACGATGTAGTAGCCCATTTCCCCCTTGGGGTTCTCGGCTCGCACGTAAGTCTCGCCTTTGGGAACCTTGATGACCTTGGGAACCTTTGCCTGAAGCGGTCCGGACGGAGGAATCCCATCGACGGCCTGCTGGATGATCTTGGCGGACTCTCGAATCTCCTCGAGACGTACCCACCAGCGGTCCCAGCAGTCACCGTTCTCGCCAACCACGACATCGAAATCGAACTTGTCATAAGGCAGGTAATCCTCGACTTTGCGCAGGTCGAATTTCACACCTGATGCCCGGAGATTCGGTCCGGAGACACCAAAGGCGGCACCTAACTCGGGGGGAAGGACGCCGATCCCCTTGGTCCGAGCCCGAAAGATCTCGTTTCCTGCCACCAGGTCTTCGATCTCCTCACAGGTATCCAGGACCACTCTCATGGCATCACGAGTCCCGTCAAGAAAGCCCGCTGGAAGATCCTGAGGTGTCTTCTTGGTAATCGGTCCCGATCCGGCGTTGGGCTTGACCCCGCCGATACGGTTGAAGTTGGGGTGGAATCGACCACCGGTAACACCCTCGATGAGGTCGAGAACCCGCTCTCGGTCACGTAGGGCGAAGAACAGAGGTGTCGCAGCACCAAGTTCGAGGGGGTACGAGGCCATGAATACGAGGTGGGAGGAGACACGGGCCATTTCGGTGAGAATGACCCGGATGTATTGAGCACGCTCAGGCACCTCGACCTCCATCAACTTCTCGGCTGCGACGATGAAGGGAATCTCGTTGGCGTACCCGGAGACCCAATCGATCCGATTGATGAGCGCCGTGATCTGAGGATATGTTCGTACCTCGGACAGCTTCT
>JAZFTN010000054.1:0-8931 GCA_036446715.1 Acidimicrobiia bacterium
GGCGATGATCGAGAAGTTGCGGATGCGCGTTTGATGGGTCATGGAGTGGTCCGTCGAGTCGGTGGGGAGGGGGCCGCATTGTACCTTCGACCGGGCCACTGCTACCGTTTCCGTCGCAGCCCGGGTTCCTCCCGGCGCAGCGACTTTTTCCCCATCAAGTTGAATTTCACATGGCCAACAACAATTCACAGAAGAAACGAAACCGCCAGAACGAGAAGCGCCGTCAGAAAAACCAGTCGCTCATCAGCGACCTCAAGACCAGTATCAAAAAGGTCGAGACCGCCATGGCGGCCGGTGAGCCCACCGACGTTTTGTACCGGGACGCTCAGAAGAAGATCGATGTTGCAGCGGAAAAGGGTGTCATTCACGCCAACGCCGCGGCCCGCAAAAAGTCTCGTCTGGCCACGCTGACCATTGTCGAGTAATCGGGCAGCCGTCGGGACGTCACCCGTACCAGCGACACATTGCCACAGTGAGCCTCTCCAGAGTGACTCGATGAACCTCCTCGGGCATGGTTTTCATCGTGCGATCTGCTCTGACCAGCGCCTGCTGAGCCTTTCGCAGTGACGACTCGCGCACCCTTCCACGCGAGGACCAGATTCGGGAAAGCTGTCGGTCTGAGCTTCTACCTCCAACCCAATCCTTGAACGTGGTCTCGTCGGGCGCAGCCGCCGCCAGCGATCGTTTCTTGAGGTCACTCTCCAGAGACACCAGAAAGACAAGCGGGTGCCCGTGAACCAAGAAATCGGATAGACGACGTAGCGCCAGGCCGACATCCCCCCTGCCAATGGCGTCTGTGATGTGCCAGGTCGGCTCGTCGGGCCGGTTCTTGAAACGATCGAGAACCAGGGCCGCAGTGATCTTGCCCCGGGTCTCCTCGAGCTGATCCAGCGCATGTCCCATGCTGGCGGTATCGGTCCCGAACCTTTGGAGGAGGGCATCGGCGGCGCCTTTCTCCAGGGTGAGCTCACGCTTGCTCACTTCGGTGTCAATCCATTGCGCCGCCTGACGCTCCCACATCTTGGCAATCGATACCTTGGCCCCGCGCTCCTTGGCCATGTCCGTGAGACGCTTGCCGACAGATCCTGACGCCACCAGCACAACCTCGGCCAGCTGAAGGTCGGCGCCCTCAATCAACTCGCAAAGTGTCTCCACCTCGGCCTTCTGGAGATTCTGGGCGTCTACCAGCTCCAGACCCTGGGGATCACCGAACAACGACCCCGACTGAAGAAGAGGGATCATCGGCTCGAGTTCGGCGCGCACCGTGCCGTCCCCGGCATCGCCGGCACCCCGGCCTGGCACGTCGATGCGCACCACGTCATCGCGGCTGAGCCCTTTGCCGACAAAGTGCTTGGTGGCTGCCGCGAGCATCTGGTCCCTTTCACCGGGGCCGGCGTTGGAAGGACCTGAAACGATCAGAAGTGACACGGTCTCAACGTAGCGGCTCGCTGCGACCAAAAAGCCGCGCCAGGTCGCACGCCATGGCGACATCGTGAACCCTGATGATGTCGGCGCGATGTTCCAAGGCGAGGGAGATGTAGGCGGCCACCCTGTGACCATCCCTCTTCCGAGGTATGGGGATGAGAACGGGTTTGCCGAGCAAGTGTAAATGCTCCGACTGAGCTATCACGGCTAGCTGAAGCTGGGTGTAGGACTCGTAGTCGCCCCGGTAGTTGAGGGCGATCCCCGGATCGATGATCACGTTGTCAATGCCGGCCGACTCGAGGTCGGAGAGAAGCAGACGGAATTGCTCGGCTGTGTGCTCGGCTTTGTCATTCCGTAGCTCGACATCTGCGAGGTCATGCGGGTTCGCTCCTTCGATGTGAACAGCGATCGCGGCCACCCCCGTCGAGGCAACCACCTTTCTCATCGCCGGGTCGGCGAGGCCCCCGGTGTCGTTGACGATCACAGCTCCGGCTGCGACCGCCGCCTGTGCCACATCGGGTTTCCAGGTGTCTATGGCGACGAGATGCCCTTCGGCAACCATGGCCTCGATGACCGGGACCGTTCTCGAAATCTCGTCTGCGGCGTTGATGGTTGGATTGTCGAAATGCGACGACTGGCCGCCTAGGTCGATGAGGGCCGCCCCCCAGGTTCGGTATCGATCGGCCATGAGAAGAGCATCATCAGTGGAGTGGGCAACGGTGTGGGTGTTCTTCGAGTCGGGAGAGACGTTGATGACACCCATCACGTAGGTCACCTCATCGAGAGGGAGATCTGTGTCGCCCAGTGTCAGCACATCACCCATGGTGCGAGGTTAGGAGAGGGGAACGACAACGTCTCCGACCTCGTCGGTTCGCACCACCTCGGCTCCCGATTTTTCGAGAATCTCGACCACCCATTCCGCGGGATGGCCGAAGTCATTGCGTCCAACAGAAATCACGGCCAGGTCGGCGCCGACCTCTTCCAACCATTCGGGGTCAGAAGTCCCTGCGCCCTGGTGCGGAACCTTGAGCACATCCGCCCTGAGATAGGAGAGCTCGCGTTGTGCGAATACTTCGATGTCGCCTACAAGAAGCATGGTTCGCTTCGGCCCGACGACGGTGAGAACAATCGACTGGTCGTTGGGTGAAGCATATTCTCGCAGCGGGCCCTCCACCACCAGACTCAAAGACCCCAGACGAAAAGAGACGCCCACCTGCGGTTCGACCACTGGAACGCCGTAGTCACCAAGCACCGATGTCAACCTCTCCAGGGTTGCGGTGACGTGAGGATCGGTTCGCATCCAGACCAGACCCAACGGGATCTTGCCTACGAGGCCAACGAGTCCAGTGGCGTGGTCGGCGTGGACGTGGCTGAGAACAACCAGGTCAAGGTGGTCTACTCCGTACTCACGCAACCGGTCGGCAAGCACCAAGGCATCCGGACCGCCATCGACGAGGGCATATTTGTCATCTCCTCCGTGAATCAGGATGGCGTCGCCCTGGCCGACATCGAAGACGACCACCCCCGGGTCCGGAGCCGGCGACCTTCCACCCAAGACCAGAAGCACAACGACCAATGCGCCTCCGACCGCGACCGGCGATCGGCTCCGTGGCCAGCGGGCCGCGACAACTCCTGCCAGGAGGATGGCCACAAGAGGAAGGGCCTCGAGCTGTGGCCATATCGCAGCACCTCTTGCCAACAGAAGAACCAGATCGGCCAGCCAGGCAGCAATGTGAAGAAGAAAGGACGGACCCGCCACACCGACAGCGCCAACCAGGGTCGAAGCGGCGACTACCGGAGCCGCGATCAGGTTGACCAGCGGTGACATCATCGGAACCGAGCCGAAGTGAGCGAGGATGAGAGGAGCCACGGCAACCTGGGCCCCGACCGTGATGGCCAAGGCTCGAACCACCCTGCCACCGCCCAACGGCCATCGGGCTCCAATCAGCACACCTGCAGTTGCAGCCACCGAGAGCTGAAAACCGGCACTCCCGGTTAGCCGGGGATCCAGCACCAGGAGAACGATCACCGCGAGCGAGAGCAGTTGCCATGCTTCCAGAACGATCCCGATGAGACGTCCACCCAAAGCAATGCCGGCCATTACCGAAGCCCGCATGACCGAGGGCTCGAAGCGAGTTGCCGCCGCGTAGATGGGCAGCCCGATCAATCCCACCAAGGCGCGACGCCTGGGTCCGAGGGCGAGAGGACCGGCGGCAAACACGAGTAGGCCCAGAAAGAGAGCGACGTTTGACCCACTCACAGCCACGAAATGAGAAAGTCCTGCAAGACGCATCGCCTCGATGTCTGCCGCATCGACATTGGAAGTGTCACCAATGAGAAACCCGGCAACGAGTCCACGGCCCGGGTCGAAAGGCTCCAGGGCGAACATGACCCGGTTCCGCAACGCGTCACCGAGACGAAGGGGCACTGAGGACGACGGAGCTAGCAGCTTGATCGATGTGACCCTCACCCGGGCTCGATACTGGTGAACACCCCGTCGGCCGGGGTCTCCCCGACGCGTCCCTACGAAACTAACCGTGTCGCCTCGACCGAAGCCACCACTCTTGTCGATGTCGAAGAGAAGCGCGCCATCTTCGGTCTGGGCCACGATCCAATACCCATATCGACCCTCGACCGGGTCACTGGCCAGCACCGCAACTCCCGAGACCGGCCCCGGATCGAGGGGTTCGGGTGCTGAGTTCTGTGCGATCACCGTCGCGACCAGCCACGTGGCGATCGCCACCACTATCCAGGGTCGAGACACTGAAGGCGGCAGGGCCGGATGGTCAAGTGTCAAGGGACACGGACCAGGTCGCGAATCGAAGCCAGCTTCGCCTCACCTATCCCACCGACCTGGAGCAGATCCTCAACCTCGGCGAACGGGCCGTTCTGCTCCCGGTAGGCAACGATCCGCTCGGCCAGAACCGGTCCCACACCAGGGAGTTCCTCGAGATCCTTCGCCGATGCCCTGTTGAGAGACAGGGGTCCGTCTTCGGATGACCCGGTCATCGAGTCCGGGCCGGGAACCACGACTTGATCACCCGAGTGCAGCGAAGCGGCGAGGTTGATCCGATCGACCAGCGCTCCCGGGCGAAGACCGCCCGCGGCCCCGATGGCGTCGGCGACGATCGAATCGGGCGCGACACGAACCACTCCCGGTGAGAGCACCCACCCTGCAACATGAACGTCGATGCTCTCCGTGGCAATCACCACATCTGGCTGGGTGCGCTCCGTCATTTCCTGGGGACGGTTCAGGGAGCCAAGTGAGCCACCAACTAGAACTGCTGCTCCAACAACAGCCGCGACTGCCACGGCGCGGCTCACCGACCGTCTACCCACTCCACCCACATACTCGACTAACTAGCCGATTCGATCGCCCAAGGGAACCCTCCCGACAGCCTTCCTATTGAAAGCGGGACTGGAGGTGGCGGGCCTCTACTTCGAGGGGGATGGCCATGTAGGAGTCCCGGTGGGTCAGACCGGCACGTCTTCCACGCAGGTAATCCCCCAGATAGCTCTTGAGGAAACCGGGAACACCGAGATCAGACCACTGCCGGACGTGGATCAACTCGTGGATGATGAGAAGGCCCAGTTTCTCCGTGTCCCCGCTGAGAGCTCTCGGGTCGACGAAGATCCGACGACGCAGAGTCATCGCCTGGATACCGCGGCCCCAGATCCTCATCATCACCGGAGATGCGGGACTCAGCCACACTTGCTCGGGCCGTATCGGGTGGATGAGAATCCGCAGCTCGTCGATGTCCAGACCTGATTCGGCGAGGACGCGTCCGGCGTTCACTCGATAACGATGTTGACCAGATTTGGCTGGCGGACGATCACCTTGCGCACTTCGTGACCGTCGACCCAGCCCTGGATCTTGTCCAGACCCAACGCTTGTTCCTCCGCTTCCTCGGGGGTGATACCAGTCGCCACCTCAACACGATCCCGAACCTTGCCGTTGACCTGGACGATCATGGTCACCATCTCCTCGCGAGCCAGTTGCTCGTCCCAGGCCGGCCAGTCTTGGAGAGCCAGCATCTCTTCGTTGCCCCGGATCTCCCAAAGCTCGTGGGCAATGTGCGGCGCCATCGGCGACAGCATCAACAGCATGAGCCGGATCGCCTCGTCATAAGTCTCTTGCCGCGGCCCCTCGGAGACGTATTCAGCCAGTTCGTTGGCGAGGATCATCAGCGCAGGTATCGCCGTGTTGAAGCGGAACCGGTCTATGTCCTCGGTGACTTTGCGCACCGTGCGGTGGGCCGTTCCGAGGATCTCCCGATCCGCCTCGGATTCGTCGCGATCGATAAACGCCACATCACCCGAGGCGAGTTTCCACACGCGCTCGAGGAAGCGCCGCGTCCCGTCGACTCCGTTCGGGTTCCAGGCAGCGTCGTCGGTCGGCGGTCCGATGAAGAGGTGGAATAGCCGCAACGAATCCGCGCCGTGCGAGGCAAAGAGATCGACCGGATCAACAACGTTGCCTTTCGACTTCGACATCTTGGCGCCATCCATGGTGATCATCCCCTGCGTGAACAGTCGGGTGAAAGGCTCCTCAACCGTGGACAGACCCATGTCGAAGAGGACCTTGGTGATGAACCGTGCGTAGAGCAGATGGAGGACGGCGTGCTCGATGCCTCCGATGTACTGGTCGATCGGCATCCAGTACGCCGGCTTGGCCGGATCGAAGATGGCCGTGCTGTTGTGAGGATCGGCGTATCGGAAGTAGTACCAGGAGGAGTCGACAAAGGTGTCCATGGTGTCGGTCTCTCGCGTCGCAGGACCGTCACAACTCGGGCAAGTCGTGTTGACGAAATCGTCGTCCGCTGCCAACGGTGACTTGCCTTTGGGGACATAGTCCTCGATGTCAGGGAGAAGTACGGGAAGCCCTTCCTTGGGAACAGGCACCAGTCCGCAGTGGTCACAATTGACCATCGGAATAGGAGAACCCCAGTAACGCTGCCGGGAGATGAGCCAGTCGTGCAGACGATATTGGACCGTCGGCTTGCCGATTGCTTCCTCTTCCATCCAGGCGATGATCCGCTTCTTCGCTTCGATCTGGTTGAGACCGTTGAGAAAATCCGAGTTGATGGTGAGGCCGTCATCGAGATAAGCCTCGCCATCCCAATCGTCCGGGGGCTGGACCGTGCGAATGATGTCGATCCCGTACTTGGTGGCGAATTCCCAGTCTCGCTGGTCCTGACCAGGGACTGCCATGATCGCCCCGGTTCCGTACCCCATCAGCACGTAATCGGCGATATAGATGGGAACCTCGGCTCCGCTCACCGGGTTGATGGCGAACGCACCGGTGAACACACCGGTCTTGTCACCCTCGGCCATCCGCTCGATCTCGGACTGGCGCTGAGCTGCGGCGATGTATTCCCTGGCCTCGGTCTCGGTCTCGGAGCCGTCGATGAGCGACTCCACCAACGGATGCTCGGGAGCGAGGACACAGAAGGTCATTCCGAAAACTGTGTCGGGTCTTGTCGTGAACACATCGAACGAGTCAGCGCCCTCGATATCGATGCTGAAGGTCGCGCCCACGGAGCGGCCGATCCAGTTTCTCTGCATGGTGCGCACCCGGGCGGGCCAATGCTCCAGTTCTTCGATGTCGTCGAGTAGGCGATCGGCATAGTCGGTGATCTTGAAGAACCACTGGGCAAGGTTCTTCTTGACGACGGGTGTGTCGCAACGCTCGCAGAGACCATCGATGACCTGTTCGTTGGCCAGCACCGTCTGATCCTTGGGACACCAGTTGACCGGCGCCTCGGCCTTGTAGGCCAGACCACGCTCGTAGAGCTCGAGGAATAACCACTGATCCCATCGATAGAAATCGGGCTGATGGGATGCAATTTCTCGATTCCAGTCGTACATCGACCCGAGCTGTCTGATTTGGGCCGACATCGTGGAGATCTGATTCTCGGTGTTGGACTTGGGATGAATGCCGCTGTCGATCGCTGCGTTCTCCGCAGGTAGCCCAAAGCTGTCCCATCCCATCGGGGAGAGGACGTTGTAGCCCTGCATTGTCTTGTATCGGGTCAGCAGGTCGCCATATGTGTAGTTCCTGACATGACCCTGATGGATTGCACCCGACGGATATGGATACATGCAGACGTTGTAGAACTTTGGCTTGGACGCATCTTCGGTGACCTGGAAGACCTTCTCGGTCTCCCACCGCTCCTGCCACTTGGATTCGATGGATTTGTGGTCGTAAGACATCTGAAGCCGGGAGGGTAACCACCAATGGGACGTGAACCACGGGTGCTGACAACTGGCACACCGGCGAGCCTCACACCATGATGGCCGTCAAGCCAACGAGGAGTTCAAGAACATGACGATCGAGCGTGTGGGTGTTATCGGTGGGGGTCTGATGGGATCCGGGATCGCCGAGGTGTGTGCCGGTTCCGGCAGCGATGTCATCGTTCACGAGATCAACGCCGAGGCTGCCGAGGCGGCGATGGGTCGAATCGAGAAGTCCCTGGGAAGAGCCGTAGAGCGGGAAAAGCTCGACCAGACGGGGCAACGCGAGATCCTCAGCCGAATTGCGCTCTCCACGGACCTGACCGAACAGGCCGACCGGCAACTGGTGATCGAAGCTGCCACCGAAAACGAGGAATTGAAGAAGCAGATCTTCACCGATCTCGACCAGATCGTCACCGACCCGAACGCCATCTTCGCTTCCAACACCTCCTCGATTCCCATCACCAGGATCGCCTCGGTAACCAGTCGCCCCGACCATGTCGTCGGGATGCACTTCTTCAACCCGGTGCCGGTGATGAGCCTGGTGGAGTTGGTGACAACGGTGATGTCAGACCCCGATGTGGAGAACCGGGCTCAGGCGTACGCCGAGAGCGTCGGCAAGACAGTGATCCGGGCCAAGGATCGGGCCGGCTTCGTGGTCAATATGCTTCTGATCCCCTTCCTGCTGGGAGCGGTCCGTATGTACGAGGCGGGAGTGGCTACCAAGGAGGACATCGACACGGCCATGCGGCTCGGAGCCAACCATCCGATGGGACCGCTCGAGCTGGCCGACTTCGTCGGTCTCGATACCACCAAGTACGTGGCCGACGTGCTCTTCGAGGAGTACAAGGAGCCGATGTACGCCTCTCCCCCGCTGCTGACACGGATGGTGGAGGCGGGTCTCCACGGCCGCAAGACCGGACAGGGCTTTTACGACTACGACTGATCTAGTCGTAGCAGATACTTTGAAGAAGCCTCTTGTTTTCTGTGGGAATGGTGGGTATAGTCGAACATATGTTCGATGCTCAGGATGCTGGGGTCGGACTCTTGGCGGGGGAGACCGACGGGAATGGCCCGCTTTTCGACGACGGGTTCGACGATCTGGTCTACCGGTTGACCGAGGAAGCATTGGCCGAGGACACCGAGGATCAGGACACTTCCAGTCGTCAGATCCTGCCAGGCCTGGACCGGATCCCACCCGGGCCCTACCTGGCGGCGATTGTTTCCTGGGTGGAACGCTCTGACCTCAACGGATACCACCTGGTGGAAGTG
>JAZFTN010000055.1:0-7437 GCA_036446715.1 Acidimicrobiia bacterium
GAGGGCGTCTCCCTTTCCCATACCCTGATTTGTACAAGCCGGGTGTGACAAGAAAGAGCGAAATCGGGCTAGATAAGAGAAATTTCTTCGATTTCTTTCTGCCGAATTCTCCAGGCCCGAATCTCCGGTGGGTCTCCCAGCCCGACCACGAGATAGATCCATTCCGGATCGAGGGCAGCCGCTACATCAACCATGGACGGCTTGGCTGATCCATGAGGATGGGAGTGGAAAACGCCGGACAATTCCCAGCCGTTCGATTCGGCATCACTCAACGCTGCGAAGTGTTCCTCTGGAGGCACCGTGTAGCCCGTCGGCGACTCTTCCTGATTGCCGGTCGGATAGACAGCGACCACATGGCCGTCTCCGTCAGACGCGATCAGACCGCAACCCTCGTTGGGAAGGGCAAGAACACAGTGATCGATGATCAACCGTCGCAGCGGTTCAGACAGGTGGAGTGTCTCGCTCAACATTGCCTGCTGGGCTGCAAAGCTCGTCGTAGTCCACCAGCGAGGGCGGGCGACTGGGATCGGAGCAGGCCGGGCAACCCGGATCCCGTTTGACGGAAACGGTCATGAAGTCTTGTTCCAGCGCATCGTAGACGAGGAGACGACCTGAAAGGGTGTCGCCGATCCCGAGCAGCACCTTGATTGTCTCCATGGCCTGAATCGAGCCGATGACACCGGGCAAGACTCCAAGGACACCGGCTTCGGCGCAAGATGGGGCGAGCTCGGGAGGCGGCGGCTCGGGATGAAGACAGCGATAGCACGGGCCTTCATATGGCGTGAAGACGGCCGCCTGGCCCTCGAATCGGAAGATCGAGCCGTGGACGACCGGGACACGCAGATGAAGCGAAGCGTCGTTGACGAGGTACCGGGTCGGGAAGTTGTCACCCCCGTCGACAACCACGTCGTAGTTGGCCATGATCGTCAGGGCGTTTGCAGCGTTGAGACGCTCCCGGTAGATCTCGACCTTGACGTCGGGGTTGAGGGCGAGGAGTGTCTCACGAGCCGACTCCACCTTCGGCATGCCGACCCGGTCGATGTTGTGAAGCACCTGACGCTGCAGGTTGGAGGGGTCGACGACGTCGTCATCGACGATGCCAATGGTACCCACCCCTGCAGCCGCCAGATAGAGAGCAGCCGGGGAGCCCAACCCTCCCGCTCCCACCAGCATGACGCGGGCGCCGAGCAGTTCGAGTTGGCCGGTCTCACCAATCTCGGGAAGTCGGACATGACGGGCATACCTGATTCGCTGATCGGGTGTGAGACCGGTCGGATCGCCCCACGGCAGACCCTCGGTCTTCCATCTGTCAAACCCACCAGCCATGGAGACGACGCTCTCGTAACCCATCTGCCTCAAAGCCACAGCAGCCAGCGCCGATCGCGCCCCGGCCGAGCAGTAGAGAACCAGTTCGGCGCTCTTGTCGGTAACCACCGTGGCGATGTCGCGTTCCAGGATGCCCCGAGCGAGGAATCGGGCGTCGGGAATGGCTCCGAGCTGGTACTCATCGGTTTCGCGCACGTCTATGACGATCATTGTGTCAAGACGTTTCAAGACCTGAGCAGGGGTCATCTCCTCGATCTCGGCGCGGGCCGCCTCGACTATCTCGTGGTATGTAGCCATCAGTGGGCCCGGGCCGGGTCGACCGCTTCGGGGTCGATGTGGTAGCGATCGAAGGCGTCGCGGACCGTGGAGACCGGGACACGGCCTTGTCTCGCCAGTGCCGAGAGGGCACTCGCCACTATGTGTCCGGCGTTGATTTCGAAGAACCGACGCAGTGCGTGCCGGGAATCGGAGCGGCCGTAACCGTCTGTCCCGAGTATGGAGAAGTCGTCTGGTACCCATCGGGCAATCTGATCCGGGACGAGTGTCATGAAGTCGCTAACGGCAAGGGTGGGTCCGCCGGTGTGAGAAAGGAGACGTGTCGCCAGCGGTACCTGTGGCTCGTCGCCCGGGTGAAGCCGGTTCCAACGCTCCACACCCAGGGCCTCCTCTCGAAGCTTCTTGTATGAGGTTGCCGACCAGAGCTCCGCCCCGATGCCGTAGTGCTCGGCCAGGTCGGCCGCAGCTTCTCTTGCGGCCAGATTGGACGTACCCGAGAACAGGATCTTCAGATCGGCCCCAAATTCGTCCGGCGCAGGCGCCCACCGGTAGAGGCCGTCGATGATTCCTCGATCCACGCCTTCCGGCTTCTCCGGCTGCGCATAGATCTCGTTGTAGAGGGTGAGGTAGTAGAAAACGTCTTCCGGATCGGCGCCGTACATCCGCTCCAGGCCGCGTTCGACGATGGTCCCCACCTCATAAGCAAATGCCGGGTCGTAGGCCTGACAGACGGGGACGGTGGAGGCCAGGATCAGGCTGTGTCCATCCTGATGTTGCAGTCCCTCACCTTGAAGGGTGGTGCGTCCGGCCGTCGCGCCCAGAAGAAAACCCCGAGCCCGAGCATCGCCGGCGCTCCAGATCAGATCGCCGACCCGCTGGAATCCAAACATCGAGTAGAAGATGAAGAACGGGACCATGGGGACGCCCCTGGTGGCATAGGAGGTGGCGGCGGCGGTCCACGATGCCAGTGATCCGGACTCGGTTATGCCTTCTTCGAGGATCTGGCCGTCCTGGGCTTCGCTGTAGGAGAGAAGCATGGCGGCGTCCACGGGCTCGTACAGCTGACCTTTGGAGGCGTAGATCTTCATCTCGCGAAAAAGAGAGTCCATTCCAAAGGTCCTGGCTTCATCGGGGACGATGGGGACGACATGGGGCCCGAATTCCTCCGAGCGGGAGAGGTTGCGCAACAGACGGGTGAAGGCCGAGGTGGTCGACGCCTCGACCTTCCCCGAGCCGGCGTAGACATCTTCATATATCTCGGATCCAGGGAGAGTCAGCGAGACGTCCCGGCCGGCGACACGCTGCGGCAGGGGCCCGCCGAGCTCCTCGCGGCGGGCGTGCAGATACTCGTGCTCGGGGGTACCGGGACCCGGCCTAAAATAGGGCGGCACCTTGTCTCCATCGAGGGTGTCGATCGGAATCTCTTCTTCGAGGTGAAGGGTCGTCCGCAGCTCCAATAGCTGTTTGTTGGTCAGCTCCTTGATCGAGTGGGTCGCGTTGCGGCCCTCCACATCGGGACCGAGTGTCCAGCCCTTGATCGTCTTGGCGAGGATGACGGTCGGTTTGCCGTTGTTGAGCTCGGTGGCCACCTTGTAGGCGCCGTAGACCTTGCGAAAATCGAGGCCGCCTCGACGCAGAGCCCAGATCTCATCATCCGTCCAGTGGCTGACCAGTTCCTTGGTGCGGGGGTCCTTGCCGAAGAAGTGCTCTCGGACATATTCGCCATCCTCGGCCTTGTACCTCTGGTACTCGCCGTCGACGGTGGAGCCCATGACGTCTACCAGAGCGCCCTCGATGTCCTGGGCAAGCAGCGGGTCCCACCCGGTCCCCCAAATGACCTTGATGACATTCCAGCCGGCTCCGCGGAAACCGGCCTCCAACTCTGTGATGATGTGCCCGTTTCCCCGGACGGGGCCGTCGAGTCGCTGAAGGTTGCAATTGACGACCCAGATGAGATTGTCGAGACCCTCTCGAGTGGCCAGCGAGATGGCTCCCAGCGTCTCGGGCTCGTCGGTCTCTCCGTCCCCTATGAAACACCAGATCCGAGAGTCCGACGTGTCGTCCAGACCACGATTGTGCAGATACTTGTTGAAGCGGGCGTGATAGATGGAGTTGATCGGTCCGAGACCCATTGAGACTGTCGGGTACTCCCAGAACTCGGGCATTAGACGCGGGTGCGGATACGAGGAGAGCCCGTCGCCGTCGATCTCGAAGCGGAAGTTGTCGAGATGCTTCTCGTCAAACCGGCCCTCGAGGTATGCCCTCGCGTATATCCCCGGGGCGGCATGACCCTGTATGTAGACGTGGTCACCGCCGCCGGGGGCGTTCCTGCCACGAAAGAAGTGGTTGAAGCCGATCTCGTAGAGAGTGGCCGAGGAGGCGAAAGTCGACAGGTGACCGCCGATGCCTTTTTCCCTGTGGTTCGCCTTGACCACCATGACTGCGGCGTTCCAGCGAATGAATCTTCGGATCCGGCGTTCCAGGTGCTCATCGCCCGGGAAGTCGGGCTGTTCCTCGGGTGGGATGGTGTTGATGTACGGAGTGGTGACAGCTCCAGGAACCCCGAGACGCTTCTTGTGGGCTCGCTCCAGCAGCTTGGCCAAGAGAAACCGGGCACGAACAGGTCCTTGAGCCTCGACCACCGCGTCGAGTGACTCGATCCACTCCCTGGTTTCGATGGGGTCGGCATCCAGCAACTGGTGAACGTATTCGTCACCAATGGTCTCGCCGAGGTCTCCTGTCATGACCGTCAGGTTAGTTAGACCGTGATTTCGCGTTTCAGCGAGGCCTGAAGCCATGGGGCGATCGTGCCCAGGAACCGGATCGGCGCATCGAGCTGGGGAACGTGTCCGGTGTCCTGCATCTGTACGAATTGCCAGTCCGGTCTCAGCGAGCACAGCCACTCGACCGCGGTTGGAGACACGATGCGATCTTCGAGACCGTGAATCACGAGAGTCGGCGTCTTGATGCCCCTGATCATGGTCACAAACGAGGAGGGTTTGCGAAACATGCGTGCAATGGATCTTCCGGTGTCCGGCACCGCCTCCTCAGCCCAGGGGAGTTCCATCCTCACGGCTGCGAGCTTCACGAACTCCTCGACAAGCGACATGGGCACCCGGCCGGGCTTGTGAGTGATCATCTCCATGCTCAGCTTCACGAGCTCCTCGGGAGTGAGCCGCTTAAGAAAGCGCCGCGACATGGCCCGGCCAACTACTGGAGTCGCCTGGAGAGCGAGACGTCGTGCTGTAGGCCAATGAATACTCGGATCTGGCAACCGCGGGGGAGTTGCCGGCGAAACGAGTACGAGGGAGTCGACGGTCTCAGGCGCTCGGGAGGCAACCATCTCGGAAAGCAGACCGCCCATCGAGTTACCCACCAGAGTGGCCGACGGGCCAAACTCGGCGATGAAGGCCTGCACGGCCCCAGCGTGAGTATCCAGCTCCCAATCGCCTGCCGGGGGAGAGAGCCCGAATCCGGGCAGGTCCAGCGCGACGACTCGCCCCATATCGGCAAGCTTCGGCCCCACTGCGTCCCAGTTGGCCACCGACCCCCCAAGACCATGCACGAGAACTATGACCTCACCGCTACCTCCATAGTCGCGCCAGTGGAGAAGCCCCGAAGCTGTCTGGATGTAGCTGCTCATAGCCAAAGAGTACCGGGGGGTTCGGCAAGTCCTGCCGCGGGTAGAGTCGCCGCTGACGATTGAGAGGCGTATCTGACAGACATTCTCCACGCCACAGGTCTGGTCAAGGCGTTTGGCGACCTGACAGCCGTCGATGGGGTCAGTTTCACCATCGCCCAAGGCGAAACCTACGGCTTACTGGGCCCCAATGGCGCCGGCAAGACAACCTCGATCTCGATGATTGCTGGTCTTCTCGAGAGTGACGCCGGGGAGGTGCGGGTGAGTGGTGAGGTCATTACGACGCGATCCACCGCCGGCAAGAGCGAGATCGGGTTGGTGCCTCAGGACCTGGCGATCTATCCAGATCTGACGGCGCGAGAGAATCTGGCTTTCTTCGGACGACTCTATGGCATGGGCGGCAGTGATCTCGCCTCCCGGACCGACGAGGTTCTGACAGTGATCGGACTTGCCGACCGTTCCGACGATCTGATCAACGAGTATTCCGGTGGGATGAAACGCCGTCTCAACATCGGAATCGGTCTTCTGCACAAGCCACAACTGCTCATCCTCGATGAGCCAACCGTTGGTGTCGACCCCCAGTCGCGCAACGCGATTCTCGAATCGGTGGAGCGTCTGTCCGAGGAGGGCATGGCAGTCCTCTACACGACCCATTACATGGAAGAGGCCGAGCGTCTCTGTGATCGGGTAGCCATCATCGACGAGGGCAAGATCCAGGCCGAGGGGACCCGACGGGAGTTGGTTGAGATGGTCGGCCAGAAGGACCGGGTCACGATCAGCGGCGGTGGTGACCTGGCTGCCGCAGCAAAGTCGGTCGGGGAGCTCACCGGAGTCTCTGAAGCAACGTCGTCCGACCATCAGCTTCACATCCTCGCCGATGACGCCTCATCGATTCTGCCAGAGCTCCTCGCCCGCATCACCGAGTCAGGAGGCACGATCAGCGGTGTCGAAGTGCTCGAGCCCAACCTCGAGGCCGTCTTTCTGCACCTGACCGGGAAGGCGCTTCGAGATTAGTGAGCGCAGCAGCACAAATAGCCGTCAAGGATCTGAAGCTTCGGGTCCGCGACCGCTCGGCGTTCATATTCGGGATCGTCGCACCACTGGTTCTGGCCTTCGTCTTCAACCTGGTTTTCGGCAGTGTCTTCGATGCGACGGGTCTTGGCCTGGAATACGGGATGGTCGACCTCGACCAATCTGAGATCTCCTTGGTGTTCGGTGGCGTTCTCGAGGAGGTGGAAGCAGACGGAATTCTCACAATCGAGAACTATGCGAACGAAGCCTCCGCCGAGAGGGCAATCGAAGATGATGAAATTGACGCCTATTACCTGATAGAGGATGGTTTTGGTGAGGGGGTGGTCACCGTCGGTTCCCCTACCATCCATGTCGTCGGCGACATCGATGCCCCCACGTCTACCCAGATCGCAGCTTCGATAGCCAAACAGTTCTCCATCGGTGTCGAAGCAACACAACTTGCCATCGCCACCACAGCGATAGTGACTTCGTCACAGATCACTCCCCAGTTTGTCGACTCTCTTTCCGGCGATCCGTCGTCAGCCGCGTTCTCCTATCAACTGGAGGATGTATCGACGGCTACCAAACAGTTGGATGGCACGACCTATTTCTCCGCCGCCATGGCGATCTTCTTTCTCTTCTTCACGGTGCAGTTCGGAGTTCTCGGTCTGCTCGAGGAAGAGAGGGATGGAACGCTGGCCCGGCTCAAGGCGGCTCCGATAGGCCGGTTATCGGTTGTGGGCGGCAAGGCCATCCTTGCCTTTCTTCTCGGGGTCATCTCGATGACAACCCTGGTGGTGGCGACTTCGGTCCCCTTTCTTCTCAACGCCGACTGGGGAGCACCATTCGGCGTGGCTCTCCTCGTCATAGCGGGTGTTCTCTCGGCTGTCGGGATCATGGGCCTGGTGGCCTCGGCTGCGAAGACACCCGAGGGCGCTGGCAACATGGGGGCGATCATCGCTGTGGTCCTCGGGATGTTGGGAGGAGTGTTCTTTCCACTCGGCCAGGGTGATGACCTTCTGTCCAAGCTGACCTTTCTGACACCTCATGCGTGGTTCATGCGCGGGCTTGCGGATCTCGCCGACGCGGCGCCATGGACAGCCGCTCTGCCGGCAACCGGAGCTTTGCTCATATTCGCCGGAGTCACGGGTTCGATCGGTTGGGTTCTGCTTCGGAGGAGGCTG
>JAZFTN010000056.1:0-2852 GCA_036446715.1 Acidimicrobiia bacterium
CAGCAGTGACTTGTAATCGTCGGCCCGAGCATCTCGCATGATCTGATCGACAAGCTGCCGCGCTCGCTGCTCCGTAAGTTCTTCCGCCACGAGATGAAGAATATCGGGAACCATCAGATAATTGGCTCGTGGACATACTCCAGGCCTACCATCGACAGCGCCATCTGAAGGGGCCGAGAGACTGCGGCCGACTGAAACCTGAGCATCACGATACCCTACGACTACTCAACGCGGGTTACCACCACACAGAGTGGGGGTTTCGATCTGGACAATATGGGGAGTTCTCTTAGAGTGGGCACCCTCGACGTGGGGCGTCGAGAGGGCTATTCAGGGGCAGAGCGTTGAAGAAATTCGGAAAACTCGTGCCGATCGTTGCCGTAACGCTCATAGTTGGTTTAACCGGCACACCGCCAGCCGAGGCCCTGACGGCCGCTTTCGTTGACGAAGTGGTGATCACGGGACTCAATCAGCCGACCAACATCGAATTCGCCTCCAACGGGCAGATCTTCATAACCGAAAAGGGCGGGCGGGTGTTGGTTTGCGACTCATTAAGCCCTCAAGGCGTGGTTCTGGACGTCGACGACTGCGACGTGTTCGCCGACCTGAGTGACAATGTTCACAGTTTCTGGGACCGGGGGATGCTTGGGCTCGCCATCCACCCCGGTTTCCCCTCCACGCCTTACGTATATGTCCTCTACACATACGACGCCCCCATCGGCGGCACACCTCCCACCTGGGGAGACACCTGTCCCAGCCCTCCAGGGCCGACGGCAGATGGCTGTGTCGTGTCGGGACGTCTGTCGCGACTGGAGGCCTCCGGAAACCAGATGACCGGCCCAGAGGTGGTGCTGATCGAGGATTGGTGCCAGCAGTACCCGAGTCACTCGATCGGGGATCTCGAATTCGGATCCGATGGTGCCCTCTATGTCTCCGGCGGCGATGGGGCCTCCTTTGGCTTCGTCGACTACGGGCAGCTTGGTTCGCCTACGAACCCCTGTGGCGACCCACCTTCGGGGGTAGGAGGCACCCAGAGTGCTCCGAGTGCTGAGGGTGGAGCGTTGCGTGCCCAGGATATGCGGACCTCAGGGGATCCGGTGAGTCTTGACGGGACGATCCTTCGGATCGATCCGATCACCGGGTTGGCCAAGTCGGACAATCCCCTCTCCGGCAATCCTGATCTCAACGCCCGACGGATCGTCGCTGACGGTCTGCGCAACCCGTTCAGGTTGGCCATCAAACCTGGCACCAACGACCTCTACATCGGAGACGTTGGCTGGGGTCTATGGGAAGAGGTCAACGTTCACCCCAACCCCAGCCAGGTGGTTCGCAACTTCGGATGGCCCTGTTATGAGGGTGATTCTGGGGGTTCGCTGCGTCAAAGCTCTTACGACGCCACCAACCTGACCATCTGCGAGGACCTTTACACATCGGGGCAGGTCACCGCTCCTCTTTTCGCCTACCACCACAACGAAGACATCTCCGGTTCTGATCCTTGTCCGCCGGCCAATCCGCCTCAGGGAACCAGTTCGGCGATTGCCGGTCTCGCCTTCTATGACGGTGGCGGCTATCCCGGCACCTACAACGGGGCGTTGTTCGGGGCGGACTACAACCGCGACTGTATTTGGGTGATGTACCCGGACGGTTCCGGCGACCCCGACCCCTCCACTATCGAAGTGTTCCAGTACCAGGCAGCGAATCCGGTTGACCTGGAGGCAGGACCGGGTGGTGACATCTTCTATGTCAACATCAGTTTCGGTGGTGTCGGCGAGATTCGTCGTCTCCGCTTTGTCGGTGATAACACCCCGCCGATAGCGGTCATCGCCGCCGACCCGACCTCCGGCGACGCTCCTCTCGACGTCGATTTTGACGGGTCTGGATCATCGGACCCCGACGGCGACCCCCTGTCCTATACGTGGGATCTCGACGATGACGGACAATTCGACGACGGAACAGGCCCCAACGTCGTATGGACCTATACGTCACCGGGCAGTCACACGGCTTGGCTCCAAGTGACCGACGCTCGCGGCGAGGTCGGCACGGACTCGGTGACCATCCAAGCGTCCAACACTGCTCCGTTCCCCCCCGTGATCGACACCCCGTCCCCCGGCTTGCTGTGGAAGGTCGGCGACACCATCAGTTTCTCGGGGTACGGCGACGACCCCGAAGAGGGCCGACTTCCGGAGAGCTCACTGAAATGGGAACTCTTCGTGTGTCACGGTGAGAATGACGGGAACTGTGACGTCCACGGCGTTGAGGTTTTCAATGGAGTGGGCTCGGGGAGTTTCACCATCCTTGACCACGAGTATCCGACGTGGCTGCAGCTGGTTCTCACCGCTACTGACCAGTTTGGAGCGCCCAATTCGACGTCTCTCGGCCTCGACCCGGAGACAGTCGACCTGAGCTTCGATACCAGCCCGGCAGGTCTTGCCCTCTCAGTCGGCAGCGAAACACAACCAACCCCATTCACCAAGACGATGATCGTCAACTCCCTGTTCACCATCGCAGCCCCATCACCACAAGGCTCCGGCGGCCAGACATGGCAGTTCCTGTCCTGGTCCGACGGTGGAGCCCAATCCCACGAAATCACCACCCCCGACATGCCCGTCACTTTCACCGCCACGTTCACCAACACGCCACCAGGCGGTGGAGGCGGAGGCGGAGGCGGAGGTGGAGGTGGTGGAGGAGGCGGGGTAGTCCTTGGAGAGGTCGTGAGCACCTTCGGTGACATAGTCGGCAACATCCACGAGGCCAACATCGAGTTGATCGCCGCGGCCGATATCACCAATGGGTGCAACCCGCCGGTGAATGATCTCTTCTGCCCCGATCGGCTGGTCACCAGGGCTGAGATGGCT
>JAZFTN010000057.1:0-3733 GCA_036446715.1 Acidimicrobiia bacterium
CTTCCCCGGCTGTCGGATACCGGCGGAAGACTGCGACCTAGACCACAACATTCCCTGGGCCCAAGGCGGACCCACCACCAAAACCAACATCAACCCCAAATGCCGCCACGACCACATTCTCAAGGACCACGGGTGGAAACATCAGCGCATCAACGGCAAGGACATTTGGACCAGTCCGATGGGTCACACCTACCTCACCGCACGACCGCCGTAAATGGAGGGGGTCTCAGCCCCCTTGCACCAACTCCACCACAGGCTGCATCGCCTCGATCGCCTCCGTCGTCTTGGGCCAGACGTCGCAGCGGATCTCGGCAAACCCCATCTCACCCAACGCTAAGAGTGATTCGGCGATCTGACTCGAGGTGCCCGAAACCGGATGCTCCAAGCCTGAGCCCTCAGCGCTGAAGCCTTCTGGTACCACCGTGTACAGATCGAACGTGCGCACCAACATCGACGGGTCTCTCCCTTCTTCTTCGCAAGCGAGCTCGAGAGTCTCGATGATTGGATCCAGTCTGATCTGAACCTCGTCGAATGTCTCGTCCCACCCCCACCAGTTCCACTCATCTGCGTATTTCGCGACAAGCTCCAACATTCTTGACCCTCCCGCAGCAATGTTGATTTGTGGGCCGGTAGGACTGGGGCCGCGCAGTACCAACTCACCCTCCCTGACCGTGTAGAACTCGCCCTCGAAATCGATTTGGCCATTCTTCAGCAGGCCATGAATGATCTGTATCGCCTCGGCAAAACGCGAGTAACGCTTGTCGGTTGGGAACCCGAAGGCCTCGTAGTCCGAATCGAAAGTGTTGCCGGCTCCGATGCCGAGAATGAAACGCCCACCAGAGATCTCATCGAGTGTCGTGGCGATGCTCGCGGTCATCGCTGGGGACCGATAGGGGGAATTGATCACCGACTGGCCGATCCGAATCCGCTTGGTGGTGGCGGCTAGCGCGGCCGCTATCGAAACCGACTCCCAGACGCCGTCGGTGTGCTCTTCCCCCCGATACAGAAGGGCATCCTCGAACACGAAGATATCAAAGCCCGCAGCCTCGGCGGCAACGGTTCTTGTTGAGATGGACTCCCAGGTTGGGGCCGGTTGAGTACCGCCCGGTCCACCGTGGAGCTGGTTGATGAGGCCGATTCGCATATGATGACTTTTTCGCGCGGCGGTCTAAACGTGACCGGAGAAATCCGACGGATAAGGAGTGAACTCGGCCGCCAGATTCGCAACTCTCCTCGTCACCTCTGTCAGCGCCGCCTCGTCGTCCCTTTCTTTCAAGGCCCTGGAGATGAGCGATGCGACCTCGGAAGCCTGAGGCTCTTTCATGCCCTGAGTCGTCACCGCGGGAGTACCGATACGCAGGCCTGATGCCCGAAACGGCGGCCGGGGATCGTTCGGAATCGTGTTGAAGTTGAGTGTGATGCCCACCCCGTCGAGCATCTTGGCCGCCTCCTTGCCGGTCAAATCCTCATCTACAGACCTCAGATCGATGAGAAAGAGGTGATTGTCGGTGCCTCCGGAGACAACGCGGATTCCCTCGGACTGGACGGTCTCCGCCATGGCCCGGGAATTGGCGACGATCTGGGATGTGTAGTCGTGAAACGCCGGTTGTAACGCCTCATGAAAACAAACCGCCTTGGCCGCCACCTGGGATTCGATCGGTCCGCCCTGAACGTTGGGAAACACCGCTTTGTTGATCGCCTCACCAAACTCTTCTTTCCCAAGGATCAGCCCGCCGCGTGGGCCACGCAGGGCCTTGTGTGTGGTGCCGGTCACCACATCGGCGAAAGGCACTGGCGAAGGGTGCGATTTGCCGGCGACCAGGCCAATGAAATGAGCAGCATCGACCATGAAGACAGCGCCGACCTCCTTGGCAATCTCCCTGAAACCCTCATAGTCGAGTGTTCGCGAATAGGCCGAGTAACCCGCCAGCACGATCTTCGGCTTGTGCTCCCGAGCCAACCGGCGCACCTCGGCCATGTCGATGATCTCGGTGTCGGCGTCGACGCCATAGGCGACAAAGTCGTAGTAGAGCCCGGAAAAGTTGACATGGGAGCCATGGGTCAGATGGCCGCCGTGGTCGAGTCGCATCCCCAGCACGGTGTCACCCGGCTCGAGCAGAGAGAAGTAGACAGCCATGTTTGCCTGAGCTCCCGAGTGGGTCTGGACATTGACGTACTCGGCGTCGAACAACGCCTTGGCGCGGTCGATGGTCAATTGCTCCATTTCATCGACCACCTGACAGCCCTCGTAGTAACGGCGGCCGGGATAACCCTCGGCGTATTTGTTGGTGAATACCGAGCCGGACGCCGTCATGACTGCCGGAGACGCAAAGTTCTCCGAGGCGATGAGGTGAATGTGAGTGTTCTGCCGCTCGAGGTCTCTGCGAATGAGCCGGGCAATTGCAGGATCAACCTGCTCGATTGTGTCCATGGAGATCATGGAGCGAGCGTAACCGTCAGATCGAAACGGGTCCCTTCCGTAGAATCACAGCGTGCGCGCCAGTGACATCGACAACAGTTGACGCCTCACCCCCGGGGCACTTGCCTTCAAGGTAAACAGCGACCTCTTCGCCAAAGATGCGACGCGCCTCGATATCACTCATGGCCTCTTTTCCGCCGGATCGGTTGGCCGATGTGACCACCAGCGGCCCGATCCGGTCGAGCAGCTCCCGAGCCACTGGGTGATCCGGGACCCTGATGCCGACCGTCCGAAGATAGGCGTCACCCACCCAGTCATAGAGAACCACCCTCGGTTTGACGACCATCGTCAGCGGGCCGGGCCAGTGCTCTCTGGCTAACTCTTCACCCACACCGTCGATCTCGCCAATTGCCTTTGCCTGTTCCACGGATGCAATCAGCAGGCCAACCGGCTTGTGCTCCGGTCTCCCCTTGATCTCGAAGAGACGACTCACCGCCTCCCTCTCTTGAGGGTCGGCCGCGAGCCCGTAGACGGTGTCGGTCGGGATCCCAACGACCTGACTGGAGTGAATGGCCTCTACAGCCTCCTCGATCACGGCTTGACTGCGACCACGTACCGATCGCGGCCTGACAGATCCTGTCGCACCACTGCGGGGAGATCGGTGAAGCAGCTACTGGCGGAGACACCCTGACTCTCACCTATCTCGCAAATCACAACCCCACCGGGACGCAACCACTCGACAACCGACGCACCGATTCGCTGAATCACTTCCAACCCCGTTGGACCGCTGACGAGGGCCACTTTTGGCTCCCGTTGCACATCCTCGGGCAGGGTCAGGAAGTCCACATCTGAAACGTATGGCGGATTGGCCACCACCAGGTCGACCTCACCAAGCAATGAGGCCGGCAAAGGGTCAAAGAGATCGCCGACTGTCAGGTAGATATCGAGACCGGTGGCATGTCTGTTGGTTAGGGCCACATCGATCGCATCCTCGGAGACATCGGTGGCAAACACCGATGCCCCCGGAAACTCGTTCTTGAGTGCCAACGCCAGTGCTCCCGAGCCGGTGCAAAGATCCAGAATCACCTCCGGGTGGCGGACCATTCGAGAAGCGATTTCGAACAGACCTTCAGTCTCCGGCCTGGGAACCAGCACGCGGTCATCGACTCTTAGCTCGAGAGGCCCGAACGCGGCACTTCCCTCTATGTATTGCAACGGCTCACCGTTCTTCCTGCGCTCGATCAGCTTCTCCAACGGCTGATCGGCGCTGGCCAGAGCCTCGAGACGACTGAGTTCATGCTCCGGAATGGAGTC
>JAZFTN010000058.1:0-2679 GCA_036446715.1 Acidimicrobiia bacterium
GTGTCGCATCTTTCCACTGGAGGGGGAGCGGGATTGGAGCTCCTGGAAGGCCGGGTTCTTCCTGGGGTCGCAGTTCTGGAAAGATGGGCCACATGAGCGAGCGCAAGCCATTGATAGTCGGCAACTGGAAGATGAACGCCAACCATTTGGAGACGATCCAAATGGTTCAGAAGCTCTCCTACCGGCTCGACCTGGCCGATTACGAACGGGTCGAAGTCGTGGTCGTGCCTCCGTTCACTGCACTTCGGTCGGCCCAGGTCGTCATCGAACAGGACCGGATGATGTTTGGACTCGGAGCCCAGAACGTGTTCTGGGAGGAGGAGGGCGCCTACACCGGAGAGGTGTCGGCTGCGATGCTCGCCAAACTCGCCGTGGATCATGTGATCGTCGGGCATTCCGAGCGCCGGCAGTTGTTCGGGGAGACCGATGAGACGGTAAACAAGAAGGTCAGAGCAGTGCTCGCGGCGGGGATGAGACCCATCCTCTGCGTCGGTGAGACACTCGAAGAGAGAGAGGCGGGCCAGGCAGAGGAAGTTGTCATCGGCCAGATCAAAAGCGGGTTGGCACGAGTAGTTGCCGAGTCGGTGTCGCGCTTGTCCATTGCATACGAGCCGATATGGGCCATCGGCACCGGACGAATGGCTCTTCCCGATGACGCCGGGCTGATCACCGAGATCATTCGAGAGACGGTGCGTGACATGACCAACAGCGAGGCGGCCGGATCAGTGCGCATCCTCTACGGGGGGTCGGTCAACCCGGGGAACATCAAGGACTTCATGGCGAAAAGGAACATCGACGGAGCGTTGGTGGGTGGAGCGTCTCTAGATCAGGACAAGTTCGCGGCCATTGTCAGGTATTGGATTTGAATCACACCCTGATTCTTCTCCGCCATGGCCAGTCCATCTGGAACCTGGAGAATCTGTTCAGTGGTTGGACCGACGTCGGTCTGACCCCACTTGGGGAGCAAGAGGCGCGCACTGCCGGGAGACTGATGGTGGAGGAAGGCCTGAAGCCTGATGTGGTTCACACCTCCGTGCTGATACGTGCCACAGACACAGCCGACCTCGCTTTGGCCGAGGCGGGTTGGACCGATCTTCCGACCAGAAGGAGTTGGCGTCTGAACGAGCGTCACTACGGAGCGCTTCAAGGTTTGGACAAGAAGGAGACGGCCGACAAGTTCGGAGCGGAACAGGTTTTGGCATGGCGTCGGTCATACGACGTGCGACCGCCGGCTCTCGAAGTGGGCGATGAGCGTCATCCCTCACACGACGATCGCTACTCCGACATCGACCCGAAAGAGATGCCGGCGACCGAAAGCCTCGCCGACGTGGTGGACAGGATGTTGCCCTACTGGCATGAGGTGATAGTTCCCGAGTTGCGCGCTGGACACACCCCATTGATCGTGGCTCACGGGAACTCGCTGCGCGCTCTGGTCAAACATCTCGACGAAGTGAGCGAGGAGGACATCGTCGGGCTCAATATTCCAACCGGAATCCCACTCGTCTACGAGCTCGATGACGAGATGAGGCCGGTGTCGAGTCGATATCTGGGTGACCCCGAAGCCGCCAAGGCTGCGGCGGACGCCGTCTCCAAGCAGGCCGGGTAGGCCAAAGCGGCCAAGGCTGGTAATATTCGCTCCCCGCCGGTCGGCGGGTTTTCAATCGCCTGAAACCAAGAAGTTGCAATGAACCTGATCGAAGCCTTCGCAATCATTCTTCACATCATTCTGTCCATCGCTGTGATTGCCCTGGTGCTTCTCCACTCGGGGAAGGGTGGAGGACTCTCTGACGTGTTCGGTGGCGGGATGTCGACATCCAGTCTCACCGGTTCCACTGTGGTGGAACGCAACCTGGATCGTCTCACGGTCATAGTCGGTGTCCTGTTTGGCGCCAGTAACTTCGTGCTCTTCTTCGTCTTGAACTGACGCCGGCGATACAATCGCCCCGCTTCACAATCGTCGGAGTGGCGGAATTGGAAGACGCGCCAGGCTAAGGACCTGGTGGGGTTTATCGCCCCGTGGAGGTTCGAGTCCTCTCTCCGACACCAGCACCCAATACCCTGCAACGGCACTGAGTGGTCTCCTGTCCCGTTCCGACGGGGCTCTCTCCATCGTCGGCGTCGTCTGTCGTCGGTATTCGGTTGGTGGCAGGGGAGCGCACTGACATGCACCGAGCGGAACCCTGATGCATGGTTAGGAAGGGGTTCCGGGCACCCTGAGGGCACCCCGAGGACACCTTTTGAGGCGTACATAATGCCGGTTATGGGCGGGGCGTTTCTTTTTCCGCATATGCTGGAAGGTGGGTAGCCGCTGCGAGACCCGTAGTGGTGGGCTATTGGACGAGAGGTCCGGCATTGAACGAGGAACCACCTCCTGTAATCATCACGCGGCTCAGCGATTCGGTGTATTCGTCGTTCGCCATGCTTGCTGGCATGCAACTTGATCTATTCACCCCGCTTGAGGACGGTCCGCTCACCGCCAAGGAGCTCGCCGATACGCTCGATGTGCAAGTCACGAAGCTTCGACCGTTGCTCTATGCGCTGGTGGTAGCCGAGTTGCTGAACGTCGAGGACGGTTTGTTCGCCAACACACCCGAAGCGGACAGGTATCTGGTGCAGGGTAAGCCGTCGTATCTGGGCGGAGGGCACGAGCTCGAGTCGATGCTGTGGGAGGCGACGTTG
>JAZFTN010000059.1:0-5887 GCA_036446715.1 Acidimicrobiia bacterium
AGACACAGATGCCACCGACGTCGGCCATCGCCTCCAACCGGGCGGCAACGTTGACCCCTTCTCCGTAGATCCGGTCTCCTTCCACCATCACCTCCCCGAGGTGGACCCCAATACGGAACTCCATCTTTCGGTCTACTGGCACGTCCTGGTTCCGTTTGGTGATCGCCTCTTGAATCTCGATGACGCAGTCCACGGCGTCGGTGGCCGAGGGGAACTCGAGAAGGGCGTTGTCTCCCGGATTGTCGACCACCCGCCCCCGGTGTTGGACGACGAGTTTCGACATGGTCTCCCGGTAGGAGGTGAGGGTGCGCACCGTGGCTATCTCGTCGAGAGAGATCAGACGGCTGTAACCGGCAACGTCTGCGGAGACAATCGCCACCAGCTTGCGTTCGACCCCTTCAACCATCATGACCCGAAACTACCGCGGCCGTCCGGCCCTGGTGGGGTCGAATCATGGTTGAGAGTCGAGGTACTGGAGAGCTCGCTCCACGAGCTCGTCACGACTCCACGCTCTGCCCTCTTGGCGGGCCGGTTCCAGATCGGCTCGTGTTTCGAGGTCATCGACCCAGTCGTAGAAGTCGCCCATGAACTGTTCGTAGGGTGACTGCACTGTTGAGAGATGAGTGCGAAGGGTGTCGGTGCCGCCAACGATTCTGGCCGCGTCCGCCTCCCGTTGGTTGGCCACCAGATACCCACCAAGCCCTTCGAATGCATGGCAAAGACACGCCCAATTGCCGATTTCTGAATGGAGGCGAATCGCTCGCGCGTAGGCCGGGGCGACCTCGCCGGTGTTGCCGAGCTTTCGGTTCGCATATCCCGCGAACTCGAGACAATGCGCGACGATGTTGGTGTTATTGGTTTTCTCCGCCATCGCGAGCAGGGGCCTGATTATCTCGAGAGACTCGACCGGGTCACGTCTCAGCGCCACTCCAGCGAGCAACAGCGTTGCCATCGCGATTCCTGGGCCGTAGTCCGCCTCCTTGAAACTTCTAAGGGAAGCTCGATATAGCGTCTCAACGTCGGCGACATTGCTGTACCCGGGCTCGGTCGTTGTCACGGCCAGATAGAATTGTGCCCACCCGAACGCCTGGGGTTCTTCTAGAGGCTCGAGGAGGTCGACGGCGTGTCTCGCGTGGGCTGCGGCATCTTCGGTTCGGCCGATGCGGTTCAACGTCTGCGCCAGAGCGATTTGGGCTCTTCCCATGTCCAAGTCCGATACCTCCGGATCAGCCACCAGAAGTTCCTCTAGCCAATCAGCACCCTCCTGTTGCATCGCGGCGAGGAACCAGAAGCGAGCCAACGATGCGCCCATGCGTAAGCCAACCTCCGGTTGACCCGAGTCGAGTGACCAGCGGAGCGCCGCCCTCAGGTCATCCACGTCCTCCCGCAGCTCCGCCAAGGCCTCGAGCTGCTCTCCTGTCATCAGCTTTGGTGACTCCCGCAAACACAGCTGCATCATCCAATTGAGGTGCCGGGAGCGAAGCTCATCGAGGCGTCCCGATTCGTCGAGGCGCTCGAGGGCGAAGTGGCGAAGCGTCTCGAGCAGGCGGAATCTATGTTGTGTGCCCGGCGCCACTTGGAGCAGCGATCGGGCCACAAGCCCATCGATTGCATCAGCTGCCTCGTCGTCCGCCAGGCCCGTCACGACCGAAACGGCCTCACCGGTGAAGCTGCCGACAAAAACACCGAGTTGGTCAAAGAACGACTGGGCATCGTCATCGAGGTGGTCGTAGCTCCATTCGATGGTGGCTCGCAGCGTCTGATGCCTTGGCAACATGTCCCGCCCGCCTCCCGTGAGGATGTCGAACGTCTCGCTGAGGCGGGTGTCGATTTCGGTAACGCTGAGGCTCCGTGTCCGTGCCGCAGCGAGCTCGAGGGCAAGGGGAATCCCACCGAGGTGCCGGCAGACCGACGCGACAGCGGCGGCATTGTCGGGGGTGATCTCGAATGTGGCATCAACGGCTTGGGAACGTCGGCGAAAGAGGTCGACAGCTGCGCTGGCTTCGATGGATTCCGCGGTTGTCCCCGGTTCAGGAAGGCCGAGGCTTGGGACCCGCCACACCGTCTCTCCGGTGACCTGGAGTACCTCTTGGCTGGTGGCGAGCACACGCACGTTGGGGCTGCCGCGCAACAGGACTGCTACGGCGTGCGCTACCGCTTCTACGAGGTGGTCACAGTTGTCGAGCATGAACAGCATGACGCCATCCCTGGTGGCGTCGAGGAGGGCGTCCTCGATGGAGCGAAGCGCTGGTGGTTCGACACCGAGGACCTCGGCAATCGCCTGCAGCAGCAGGTCGCCGTCTTCCAATCGAGCGAGGTCAATGAACCAGACCCCGTCCGGATGTGACGGCATCGAAGCTCTGGCCGCTGCGATTCCCAGGCGCGTCTTGCCGACGCCTCCCGAGCCAATCAGTGTGACGAGACGAGACTCCTGCAAGAGCCTCTTGACCTCGCCGATTGCTTCATCTCTTCCGACCAATGACGACATGTCGGCTGGAAGATTGTTCTTGGTGGCCGGCGGAGCCGAGGCTGTGGCCTGGGACCCTGGCTGTTTGCCGGACGCGTTGCTCTCCATCTCGACTCGATAGGTGTGTACCGGTTCGGGGATGTTCTTGAGAGTTTGCTCGCCGAGGTCGGTGAGGGTGGCGTCGATCTTTGTGACGACCTGGTCCCGGACGGTCTTGGAGACACAGATGCCACCGACGGGGGCCATCGCCTCCAACCGGGCAGCAACGTTGACCCCTTCTCCGTAGATCCGGTCTCCCTCGACCATCACCTCCCCAAGGTGGACACCTATGCGGAACTCCATTCTTCGGTCCGCTGGCACGTCCTGGTTGCGTTCGGTGATCGCCTCTTGGATCTCGATAACGCATTCCACGGCGTCGGTGGCCGAGGGGAATTCGAGGAGGGCGTTGTCTCCGGGGTTGTCGACCACCCGCCCTCGGTGTTGGACGACCAGTTTCGACATGGTCTCCCGGTAGGAGGTGAGGGTGCGCACCGTTTCCACCTCGTCGAGAGAGATCAGCCGGCTGTAACCGGCAACGTCTGCGGAGACAATCGCCACCAACTTGCGTTCGACCCCTTCAACCATCATGACCCGAAACTACTCCGGCGAGCGGTCAGAGGTCAGATAGGTGTGGATTGGGTCTTGACCAGTCGCTCGACCACTGTCTTGAGAATCTTCACCGCCACCTTGGGGTAAGTGTCAAGGACAGTGGAGAACTCACGAGAGTCCATCACCAGGACCGTCATGTCTGAAGTAGCGACAACGTCGGCATTGCGCGGCATGTGGTCGATGAGACTCATCTCGCCAAAGAAGTCACCGGGGCCCAGGTCGTCGATCTTGCGGTTGTTGCGACGGACAACAGCAGTGCCCGACTCGATGATCATTGCCTCCCGACCCATCTCACCTTGTCTGACGAGGGTGGAGCCTTCCCTGACGTCAACCTCGGTCGTCATGCGCGCCAGGAACACCAATTCCTTCTTGCTCAACTCGCTGAACAGGGGGATCCTCCCCAGGGCGTTGATCTTGTCCTGTTGGCGGACTCGTACCACTGCAGTCCTTTCGAAGTCCATCCGATGCTAACCAGGGGCGGCTGGCCAGGTCGAAGGGATTCTGATCGCCCCGTGGGGCGTGTCCAACCCCGAGTTTCCACAGCGGCCACCTTGAACGTATACCTGTTCAGCCCGCGAACCCCCTAGGGGTGTAGCTCTAATTGGCTAGAGCGCCGGTCTCCAAAACCGGAGGTTGGGGGTTCGAGCCCCTCCACCCCTGCCAGGTTTTACAAGTAGCCATATAGGAATTAGCTGATGAACCGAGAAATGCGTCGCCTCCAGGAACGTGAGGAACGGCGAAAAAAGAAACAAGACGAGGCTGGCGGCAAGGCCCAGCGCAGGGCTGCTGCCATGCAGTCGAAGGCTCCGGCCACGGAGGAACGCCAGTCGTTGTTTCGTCGTGTCCGCGACTATCTCCATGAGGTTCGCCAGGAGTTGCGCAAGGTCACCTGGCCGACCCGCGATCAGATGGTCGCATTCACAACCGTGACCGTCATCACATCGGTGGCGCTGACCGGGGTCATCTTCGGCCTCGACGTTGCTGCCAAGCAGTTCGTTCTGTGGCTCGTGGAATTGAGGGGTCGATGAGCGAAATGGTCGAGACCACCAAAGCCAACCCTGAAGCCGAGGAGGCGGCATCCGTCCCTGAGGATGTCGAGGGCGAGGAGTCCGTCGAGGAGGAGGTCGAAGCTCCGGAGCCGGTCAGCCCCTACGACCTTCCCGGCGATTGGTATGTCATCCATTCCTACTCGGGTTATGAGAACAAGGTGAAGGCGAACCTCGAGACCCGGATCCAGTCGATGCACATGGAGGATCGGATCTTCGAGGTCCACATTCCCATGGAGGACGTTGTCGAGTTCAAAGGCGGTAAGAAGGTCACCGTCCCCAAGAAGGTCTTCCCCGGATACATTCTGGTCCGGATTTCCCTCGACGACGACTCGTGGTACGCGGTGCGGAACACCCCCGGTGTCACCGGTTTTGTCGCCGGGAACGCCCAGAAGCCGACACCTCTCTCCCGTCGTGAAGTCGAGCGCTTCCTCGGAGTCCAGAAGGAAGAGGAGAAGTCCAAGCCCCGCTTCAGACCCGAGTGGGAGGTTGGCGAACAGGTCCGGGTCGCCACCGGGCCGTTCGCAGATTTCAACGGCATCATCGAGGAGATCAACATCGACCAGCAGAAGGTGGTCGTGCTGGTCAACATCTTCGGCCGGGACACACCCGTCGAACTCGGATTCTCCGACATTCAGAAGAACTGACAGGAACAAGGAATGGCCAGGAAGAAACTCGTAACAACACTCAAGCTTCAGCTACCGGCGGGACAGGCCACGCCTGCTCCTCCCGTGGGCACCGCCCTCGGCCCCCACGGGGTCAACTTGATGGATTTCGTAAAGGCCTACAACGACATGACGGGAAGCCAGCGTGGCCAGATCATCCCCGTCGAGATCTCGATCTTCGAGGATCGCTCGTTCACCTTCATCACCAAGACCCCGCCCGCCGCCGCCCTTCTGCGTCAGGCCGCCAGGGTTGACAAGGGCTCCGGTGAGCCCAACAAGGAGATAGTCGGCTCGGTTACCAGGGCTCAGGTCAAGGAGATCGCCGAGATCAAGATGCCCGACCTCAACTCCATCGACATCGAAGGCGCAATGAAAGTCGTCGAAGGCACCGCCCGTTCGATGGGCATCGTCGTCGAGGGCTGAATCAGACACTGAACGCAACGGCGTCCGACAGGACGCCTAGAAGTGGGAGGCCGAGAGGCCGTCTGGACCACAAGGAGAAACATGGCACACGGCAAGAAATACCGCGAGGCTTCACAGCGGTACGACAAAACCACCCCCTACCCGGCCCAAGAGGCTCTCGAGCTGGTCAAAACACTGGCTTCGGCCAAATTCGACGAAACCGTCGAGGTGGTCTACCACCTGGGGATCGACCCCCGCAAGGCCGACCAGCTGGTTCGTGGAACCGTCTCCCTACCCCACGGGACGGGCAAGGACGTCCGGGTGGCCGTCTTTTGTCCCGCCGACAAGGAGAATGAAGCCGAGGCGGCCGGGGCCGACGTCGTTGGAGGCTCCGAACTGGTGGAGGCCATCCAGGGCGGGCGAGATCTCGACTTCGATGTTGCCATCGCTACGCCGGACATGATGGCCGAGGTTGGAAAGCTGGGACGTGTGCTCGGTCCCCGTGGCCTGATGCCCAATCCGAAGGCCGGCACCGTGACCCAGGATGTTGCCAAGGCGGTCAACGAGTTCAAGGCCGGTCGTCTCGAATACCGAAACGACAAGTTCGGCAACATCCACATGCCGGTGGGCAAGGTCTCGTTTGGGCTGGATCAGCTGGT
>JAZFTN010000060.1:0-5042 GCA_036446715.1 Acidimicrobiia bacterium
AGTTAGCCTGGACATTCTGAGCTGAACAGAATGCGGCGGAAATGCGAATAATCATCGTGGGTGCCGGGGCCGTCGGCTCCTATCTAGCGGAACGGCTCTCGGCCGAAGGTCAGGACGTCGTCGTCATCGAGTACGACGAGAGACGCGCCGCACAGCTTCAGGAGTCGATCGATGCTCTCGTCCTGACAGGCAATGGCGCCAGCAAGAAGGTTCTCGAACAAGCAGAGGCCGACAAGTCCGACCTTCTGATTGCGGTATCGAATTCAGATGGAGCCAACGTGCTTGCCTGTTTCACCGCGACCGAGCTCGGTACCAAGACCACCATTGCCCGAATAGAGGACCCGGAGATCCGGGAAGGTGCAGATCGGCTAGGTGTGGATGTCGTCATTGACCCGTCAGCAACCGCCGCGGAGGAACTCGTCGGGCTCGTCGGATTGGGCGGCGCCAGCGAGGTCATCCAGTTCGCTGACGGAAAGCTCGTCATGGTGGGTGGAATCGTCGCCCCCAACGCACCTATCACCGGCGGCCCCTTGCGGGATCTACGAATACGCCAGGCCGAGTGGGGCTGGGTGGTTGCCGCCCTGGTTCGTGACGGGCGCACCATCGTCGCTCACGGTGACACTCTTGTCAGGGCCGGCGACCATGCGTTGTTGATGACCACCGACGACCGGGTTCAAGATGCCACCAAGATACTGGGCCTCAAGCGGCGGAATCTCGACCGGGCCATCATCATGGGCGGGACGCGGTTGGCAGAGTTGACTGTCGACGTCATGTCTGAAGCCGGTCTCTCAGTCGTCATCATCGATGAGGACGCGGATCGGTGCACTGCCCTCGCATCCCGGCACTCACAAGCTCTGGTCATATGTGGCGATCCGACCGACCCCGACGTCCTCGGCGATCTCGATCTTGGACCCAAGGATGTGGCCATCGGGCTCACTGGCTGGGACGAGGTGAACCTGCTCGGTTGTCTCGTCGCCAAGGCAACCGGTGCCGGAATGGCGATATCCCGGTTCAACCGCATCTCCTACGTCGGCCTTCTATCGGGGTTGGGGATCGATGCCGCTGTTTCGTCACGGTTGATGGCGGCCAGCGCCATCCTCAGGTTCGTTCGCCACGGTCAGGTGGAACAGGTCGCCACCTTCTCCGACACCGACGCCGAGGCGTTGGAAGTCGAAGTATCCGCAAGATCTGAGGCATGCAACAAGACCCTGTTCGACCTGAACCTCCCCGTCGGGGTGATCGTTGGTGGCATTTCTCGTGATGGCACCACGTTCGTACCCGACGGATCGACCGTGGTGCGAGGCGGAGATCACATTATTTTCTTCTCGCTGCCGAGGGACATTGAGGAATCGGTCGCCCTGTTCACCGCATGACCGACACCGAACAGCTCTCCAATCAACCGTTAGCCGTCAACCTCCTGAAAACCGTCGCCTACGTGCTCGGCTCGGTTCTCCTCTTCGTCGCCATCGCAATGATTGCCTCGGCCGTTGTCTCGTTGCTGTACTCGGAGTACGAGACGGCCATGTGGATTGCCCTATCCGCCGTGATCACCGCCGCATTCGGTTACACAACCCGCCGGGTGGTGCAGCGACCCACTTCGATCACTGTGAAACAGGGATTCGCCACCGTGGGATTGGCATGGTTCGTCTTCTCCATCTTTGGAGCTCTCCCCTATCTGCTCTCCGGGGCAATCCCCAGCATCTCGGACGCCGTGTTCGAGACCGCCTCAGGTTTCACCACCACAGGGGCGTCGATCCTTCCCGACCCGGGTGTTCTTCCAAAAGGCATCTCATTCTGGAGAGCCCTGACCCAGTGGCTGGGAGGTATGGGTGTCATCGTCTTGGGCGTTGCGATCCTTCCTCTCCTTGGAACAGGTGGCATGCAGTTGGCTCGTGCCGAATCTCCCGGCCCAACTCCCGATCGGCTGACCCCTCGCTTCCAGGAGACCGCCAAACGGCTCTGGCTCATCTACGCCATCATCACCGTCGTCGAGATGGGGTTCCTATGGGTCGGCGACATGACTGGATTCCAGGCGGTGATCCACTCACTCACCACCATGTCGACGGGTGGCTTCGGCACCGAAGCCACCTCCATCGCAGGATTCGGCAACTACACGAAGTGGGTGATCACCTTCTTCATGTTCGTTGCGGGCGTCTCGTTTGCTCTCCACTTCCGAGCGTGGTCCAAGCCGCTCCGATACTGGAAGAGCTCCGAATTTCGACTGTATAGCTTCATTATCGCCGGCGCGATCGTGATCATCGCCGGTGGCCTGATCAGCGATCTGGAGCCAATGGAAGCCGTCCAGGACGCCGCCTTCAACGCTATCTCCTTGGTAACCACGACGGGCTTTTCGTCAACCGACTGGGGAATGTGGCGTCCCGCCCTCCAGATCATGGTGGTCGGCCTGATGTTCCTTGGAGGAATGGCAGGCTCGACGGCCGGCGGAATGAAGACCTTCAGACTCGGTGTGCTGAGCAAGGCTGCATACGCCGATCTGAGAAGACTGGTACACCCGAGAGGAATTTTTGTCACCCGTTTCGGGGGAAAACGAGTGACAGAGCCGATTATCGAAGCAGTCCAGTCGTATTTCCTGTTCTACATGATGCTTTTCATGGCATCGACGTTCCTGCTGGCCTTCATCGACGCCAACGCGAGCGAGGGCCTTGACCTGGTCACGGCAGTCTCGGCCGTCGCCGCCTCCATCGGCAACATCGGTCCGGGGCTTGGTGAAGTGGGTCCTGCCGGCAACTACGCGGGGCTTCCGGACCTGGCCAAATGGATGCTCTCCAGTCTGATGATCGTGGGTCGTCTCGAGATCTTCCCGGTACTTGTCCTCTTCACCAGGGACCTCTGGCGCCGTTGAACCGTTCTGTGAAGATCCGCGCGGGCTATGCCCGCGGAGATCTTCACAAAGCGGTCATTCCTCTTCGAAATCAGGGGTGAATTCGAAGCTGAGGTCTCCGATGCGCACCTCGTCGCCCTCCTCCGCCCCAGCCTTGGTCAGGGCGTCATCAACGCCAAGAAGGGTAAGACGGCGGGCAGCCATGTCGGCGGCTTCCAGCACTGTGAGATCTGCGAATCTGACCGCACGCTCGGCGGCCTGGCCTTCCACCCTCCACGCATCGCCCTCCCTGAACACCGAGAAAGTCGACCCCAATGGTCTGTGCAGAACATAACCCCTTCTCTCCGGGGCGTCTCGCCCCGCCTGGTCCACGAGGTCGGCAATCGCGTGCAGGGCGTCGGTGATTCCTTCGCCTGTCAAGGCCGATACCGGAACTGCGCCAGTGGCATCCACAGCCTGGGTGATATCGGAGATATCGCACTTGTTGACCAAAACCATTTGGGGACGCTGCGACAGTTCCCTCGAGTAGTCGGAAATCTCTCTTGTCAGGATCTCCAACTGCTCCGAAGGCGTATTGAGTTGGGTTTCGGCCGGATCGAGAAGGAACACCAGAACGCTGGCTCTTTCGGTGTGACGAAGAAACTCGTGCCCGAGTCCCTTACCCTCGGCTGCTCCCTCGATGAGGCCGGGGATGTCGGCGAGAACGAACTCACGATCTCCGACTGTGACAACACCGAGGTTGGGCTCGAGCGTTGTGAAGGGATAGTCCGCGATCTTTGGCTTCGCCGCTGACACCTTCGAGATGAAGGTGGACTTGCCTGCATTGGGAAACCCGATGAGGGCGGCGTCGGCGAGAAGTTTGAGCTCGAACGTGAACCACTCTTCTTCTCCGTATTCGCCTTGCTCCGCGACGCTGGGAGCCCGGTTGGCGGGACTCACAAAACTGGCGTTGCCACGACCACCACGACCACCACGAACGGCCACCACCTCTTCGCCCTCACCGACGAGATCCGCAATGACCGTTCCGCCCTCGTCTGCAACGAGCGTGCCGAACGGAACAGGAAGAACGAGGTCCTCTCCACTCTTTCCGTGACGTAGCTCGCCCTGCCCGTGGGTCCCGTGGCCGGCGATGTGGTGGGGGTTGCGTTTGTAGCGAAGAAGCGTCGCGATGGAGGGGTCGGCACGAAGAATAACCGAACCACCCGGCCCACCATTTCCCCCACTGGGCTTGCCCTTTGGCTTCCCCTTCGCCCTTACGAACGAGACAACCCCCGCACCGCCATTGCCGGCACGAAGGCTGACACGGACCCGGTCAACAAACATGACCGGTGGAATCTGGTTGGAAGAACCTACTCCGGGAGAACGGAGACGAGTCGTCGGTTGGCGCGCACCCCGTACTTGACGGTGCCGGCAGATGTGGCGAAAAGAGTGTCATCTCCCCCCTTGCCGACATTCTCACCTGGATGTATGCGGGTGCCACGCTGGCGCACGATGATGGCACCGGCGTTGACGAACTCGCCATCGAAGACCTTGGGGCCAAGTCTTTTTGCATGTGAATCGCGGCCGTTCTTGGTAGAACCCCCGGCTTTCGTTTTAGACATCTCTACTCCTCTTCAGAGACCGCCGGCTCGGCAGACTTGTTGGCAGATTTCTTGGCAGATTCCTTCGCTGGGGCACTTCCCAGGTTGATCCCGGTGATCTCTATCCGGGTGTACTTCTGTCTGTGACCCTGCCGACGACGGTATCCGGTCTTGTTCTTGTATTTGAAGATGTCGATCTTGGGTCCGGTTGATCCGCCCAGAATCTTGGCCGTCACGCTGGCCTTGTCCAGAGCGTCTCTGTCCGAGAACGCAACACCATCGTCATCTACGACAAGCAGAGGAGCGAAGGTCAGCTCCTCGTCGTCGGTCTTGACGCGTTCGATGTCGATCACGTCACCCGACTGCACCTTGGCCTGCTTGCCACCGGCGCGAATAATGGCGTACATGAAAATCCTCTTCCAGAAAGGGGGGAATTGGTCTAAATCCTACCGGCAGACCGATCTTGCGCAAAGCCGCACAGCTTCACGACGCCTCGACCTCGGAGACAGAGTCCACCTGAGACCCCCGCGAGTCGAAAGACTCGTCGATGACCACGCCACGTCCCGAGCAATGCTCACACTTGTGGGAGAACTGCTCGAGAAGACCCGCCGACACGTTCT
>JAZFTN010000061.1:0-3574 GCA_036446715.1 Acidimicrobiia bacterium
CAAGCGATGCCTCATCGGCGGCGTTTATCTTGGCCTGGCCGTCATAGACGATCTCGAGACCGAGAGCCGCGGCGGCCAGTTTGGCGCCTTCCGCGGAGTCCTCACCGAAGTCACCGGCGTTGGAGGCAATGGCAATCGTCGCCGCATCGGGATTCTGGCTCGTCATGTATCCGATACTGTTCTGTGCCTCGAGACAATACGGAGTTCCGTGCTGAACCAGGTTGGCATTCAGAGCCGGATCGGTCCATCCCGAGTACCAGGTCAGAGGCACGGCAAACATGTTGTCCTCGGCCAGCTGATCCATGATCGCCACGGTATGGGGCGAACCGGTAGAGTGACCAATAGTCACCACCAAATCCTTGATCTCCTCGTACATCTGGACATGGGTGTCCACCAAGTAGACGGTATCCCGAATCTCGAGAACAATCTCCAGCCCGTTGATTCCACCGGCCGCGTTGATAGCATCGACCTGCATCTGATACCCACCCACGACCGGTTGCACCAGACCAGAGAACACACCGGTCAGGTCAGACAGAAGCCCGATCGTGATCGTGCCGGCTTCGAGGTCGACACCCACGTCGGTGAGGATCATCTCCTCGGCCTCGGTGGTGTCAGGGGTCTCAGCCTCCGTGGTGTCAGGGGTCTCAGCCTCCGTGGTGTCAGGGGTCTCAGCCTCCGTCGCGTCGGTGGTGTCATCGCCGCCACACGCGGCCAAGACAAGACCCAACGTCAGGACGATGGCGATCCATTTGGACTTCATCCTCATGTTTTCGTTCCTCCTTTATTACGGAGACCGGTGGTCTCCCTCGTCAAACCGCTCAGTAGGTGAACGGCCAACCCTTCCAATAATTGCGAATCCTGATCCATATCCCGTAGAGACCTAGCGGCTCGAAGATCAGAAACAGGATAATAAGCAAACCATATATGACTTGATTCAGTTGGAACACCGATAACCCGGGACCCAGACCCGGAATGGTGTTGACCAGGCCGAAGTCGGTCGAGTCGGTGGCGACGAAGACATCGAAGATACGGGCCAGGAAGCCATCGC
Organism: Acidimicrobiia bacterium; assembly: GCA_036446715.1. GTDB lineage: Bacteria > Actinomycetota > Acidimicrobiia > Spongiisociales > ZC4RG35 > SZUA-217. The sequence goes on from JAZFTN010000061.1 coordinate 1,049, forward strand.
CGGAAATCACGACGTCCTGCATCCAGAGGGTGGCGTCCTGCACGATCCGGGGCAGCAACTCCACAAAGGCAGCGCCGAGGACAATCCCGGCCACCGTTCCTGCCCCACCGATGAGGACGATCGCAATGATCTCGATGGAGAGAAACAGATCCCACCGGGCCGGAATCACGCTTCCAACGAAGGTGGCGAGAAGAGCGCCGGAGACACCGGCATAGAAGGATGAGATTCCGAAAGCCCGTAGCTTGTAACCGACTTCGTCGACACCCATGATCTCGGCGGCGACGTCCCGGTCCCGGATCGACTGAAAGGCGCGCCCTACCCGGGTTCGCTGGAGGTTCTTGGCCAACAGCATGAACAGCAGGGCCGCGGCAAGCATGAAATAGAACGTCTTGGCCTCAGACGTCAGCTCGATCCCGAACCACGCCCCATCGGAGGCGAAGTCGATGAGTGGCGTCTCCTCCTTCCAAAGACGGAACTCGAGAGGGGGAAAGGTCCTTCCGACCTCGGCGCCGCCGGTCGCAGAGATCCAGTTGCGAAACACATACTCACCGACAAACACCAGACCGAGGGTGACAAAGGCGAGATAGAGCCCGCGCACCCGAACCGCGGCAGGACCGAACGCGACGCCGATACCGGCCGCCACGACCCCGGCGGCCGGGAGCCAGATCCACATCGGAAGCCCAAATCCGAGACGTACGCCCTCCGGGTCGCCGCCCAAGACGGCAGCCACGTAGGCGCCCACACCCATGAAAAAGGCGTGACCCAGCGAGACCTGCCCGGCAAGACCGAGAAGGATGTTCAACCCGAGACCGGCAATCACGAAGATGGCCACCGAGGCCAGTAGGCGGAGCCAGTCGCTCTCAGCCAGGAAACCGAGACCTGGAATCACCCCAAAGGGAAGCAGAAGAAGCAGTGACAAGAAGACGCCCGCGGCGACCTTCTTGGTCATGGAGTTGAAGATGGCCTGGTCGGTCTCGTATCGGGTGTGGAGGAGCGGACGGCCTCTCATTCAGGGCCTCCTGCGGAGGGAGGGTTCGTCATACTCTTCGTATCTCTTCGGTGCCGAAAAGGCCGTACGGTCTGATCAGAAGTACGAGCAGCATGACGAGGTAGGGCACGACGCCACCGAAACCGGTGCCGAGCCATTCAAAAGTGAGATAGACGCTCGCCGACGACTCGGCAAACCCGATCGCAAAGCCGCCGACTATGGCACCCAGCACAGAATCCAGACCGCCGAGAATGATCGCAGGGAAGGCCCTAAAGGCAAAGAACGCGGTGAATTGGTCGACACCGCCGGGGCGCCGGGGGAACATCGAGATGAACAAGCCTCCGAGGGCCGCCGCCGCCGCCCCGATCGCCCAGGCGGTGGAGAAAATCCGCCCTGTGCTGATCCCCTGGGCCTGAGCCGCCTCCTGGTCCCACGCCGTCGCCCGCATCGCAATGCCCGTTCGGGAGCGGAAGAAAAACGCCACCCCCACCACCAGGATCACGGTAACGCTCAACTGGAAGACGGTGGTCCACGGAACACGAACCGAGCACACCTCGATCAGTTCAGCATTGACTACAAACCCCCCATTGGCACAACCGAACCCCATGGCGTTCAGCCCGAAGGGGTCACCCATGGGGAGAGGGTTCACGCCGATGAAATCGTTGGTGATGTTCCGAACGACGATGTCGATACCCAAGGTCACGATGGCCAGGGCGAACAGAGCCTCGCCAAGCATCGGGCGGAGGAACATCCGCTCCAGCGCCATCCCGATCAGGGCTGCCGCGACAAGAGCAAACACAACCGAGAGACCCCATTGCAGCCATTCCGGGGATCCCGTCATCCATCTCCCCGGGATGTTGATGATTGTGGCGAATGAGGCGATCAGAAAGGCCCCCAGCGCAGCCAACGCGCCGTTGGCGAAGTTGAGCACCTGGGTTGCCTTGAAGATGATGACGAAGCCAAGGGCAAGGACCGCGTAGATCGCCCCAAGGCTCAACCCGTTGACGACCATCCGGCCGAACTCCGATGGCACCACCGTCGACTCCTGGGCAAGGATCAGAAGACCGGGGGTCACGACCCGTACATGTCCTCGATCAGGTCGCCAAACATCGAGTCCATGGCGGCCCGTTTCAGCTTCTGGGTGGCCGTCAGCTCACCGTCCTCGTGGTCCAACTCCTTGGGGATCATCCGAAACTTCTTGATCTGCTCCGCCCTGGCGAATCTCACGTTGGTCTCGTTGATCACGCCCTGAACAAGCTCGATGACCTCCGGCTTCTCTCCGAGGTCGCGATAGGTCGTGTAAGGGATACCTTTGCGCGTTGCCCAGTGACCGACCACGTCGAGCTCGATTCCGATGACGGCAGTGATGTACTTCCTACCGTCTCCAATGACCATGGCCTCCTTGATATAGGGAGACGTCTTCAGGATGTTCTCGATCTCGGAAGGCGAGATGTTCTTTCCGCCGGAGGTGATGATGATGTCTTTCATCCGGTCGACGATCTTCACATGGGTGCCGTCGACCCACTCCCCGACATCAC
>JAZFTN010000062.1:0-16910 GCA_036446715.1 Acidimicrobiia bacterium
CGATCGGGCCCGGCTCTACTCGCCCCCACTCGGGCCGGTGCCGATCCTGATGGCGGCCGGGGGACCGAAGTCGGCCACTCTCGCCGGTCAACTCGCCCAGGGAGTGATCACATCGGTCAAAGACCCGGCCGAGACCATCGAACGGGTGACCGATCCCCTGAGGGCCGCTGCCTCCGAGGCCGGCAACCCCGATCCGACAGTGCTGACGACACGTTGGTCACTGTTTGCATCCAATGAAGACGAGGCCTGGGAGGCGCTCTACTCCTGGCGAGGTCTGCGTGCTCCCGGAAGGCTTGAGGCAGTCGATCCGCAGACGCTCAGGGAACGAGCCGACGAACTCCCCCGTGAAGAGGTTCTCGGCCGTTACAGCCTCGTCGATACCGCCGATCAGATCGTCGAGGTCTACCGGCCACTCGTGGAGGTCCTGAAGGCCGACATCGTCACCTTCCAGATGGCCTCCCTCGACCAACCCGCCCTCATCGATCTTCTGGGCAGCGAGGTTCTCCCCACCTTGAAATCGCTTTCCCATTAGAAACGGTTTCAGCCGACTCGGGTGATCAGCTCGACCAGTTGGACGAGTTGCTGTATCACCACCGGTGACAGCCCGGGCAGGGTGGTGGCCACCAGAAGTGACGGGACGATGCTCTTCAGCTCGGTGAGGATCATCAGGGCGTCTTCGGTCTGCGTGCTGAGGAGTCGCTCAACAGGGGAGAGCATCTTGTCGGCGAGCCCCGGACCAAATGAGGCAAAGAGGTCGATCCGATAGCCGTCGTCGTCTCGAAGCATCATGACACGATCACCACCGGTCTCGGGGGTAATGACGATTGTCTCAAAGTCCTCGCCATCCTGACTGACCGTAGGGCCTTCGGCAGTGGTGATCGTCCCTGTGAGGTAACTCCCCGAGCCCTGGGCAAACCCTGCCCAGAAGTTCGCAGCAACCGCGACATCGCCGCTTCTCAGAGCATCGGCCACCTCACCAAAGGTCGCTCCTTCCGCGAGAGAGGCCAGAGCGGCATGATCTGGCATGGCAAGGTGACTGGCAGCATTGAAATCTGGGGCGTCGAGATGCTCGATGAGCTCCAAAACGGCATCTCGAGGGGTGTCCGCTCCGGGGCCCACTGTAACGGTAGGTGAGACGATCTCGGCACCCCCGCCACACGCGGCTATCACCACCGCAACCACCAGGAGAAGTCGACTAGCTCTCATCGCCCACATACCCGGGAAGCCTCCCTGCCGCCCACACGCTCCGACGTTGCTCTGCGATGTTGAGACCCAGCGCCAGCCACAGCCAAGTCAGGTAGACGAGACCTGCTACCTCCTTTACCCAACGCCAGGGGTCGGACAGCGCGCGCTCCCATGCCAGCGACCAGAACGGAGACTCCCCGGCAGGAATCTCCAACCCGAAGAACGGCCATAAGAAGACCTCCTGGTTCACCCACATTGCATCCAATACAAGATGAAACAGCCACCCGATCCCCAATGCCATCCAGGCGCGTCGTCGGCGTCCTCGCCGGGTCAGCACGAGAACCAGAGCAATGTAGATGCTGGGCAAGATCAGGGAGTGAAACCAAAGCTCTCCTGTCGAGTAGCGATCAGTCAGGAAAAAGGTTCCGATCGGAAGATCGATCAGGTCAGAAAGGATCGCACCAAGGAACAGAAACCGGACATCGACCTTGGGGTCACGAAAGATCCACCGGAAGAGCCAAAGGCTCGCCCCAAGGTGCCAGAACAGCATGGGTCAGGCGACGAGGATCCTGCGACAGTGCACACACCGAGGCAGATCGGAACTGAACGCCTCCTCCTGCTCTGCAGGCGAGAAAGCCATATGGCATCCGCCGCAGACTTTGTGGTCGTATGAGGCAACAGCCACGCCCTCCTTGATCCGTCGCAGCTTCTCGTAGAGCTCCATGAGGTCGTCGTCTATAGGGCGAATGGCTTCCCTCTTCCGCTCCTCTTTGCGTGCCAGTTCCGCGTCGATCTTCTTCCACTGCTCCTTGATGGATGCTTCAAGCTCCCCCTTCTCGCTGGTCGCAACTGCGATTTCGGATTCGAGAGTCGCCACCTTGTCCCGGGCCGGATCAATGTCCTCCAGCATCTGGAGGACCCTCTCCTCCATTGCCTCATCTTGTCCTTTCAGCCCCTGAACCTCGAGACGCATGTACTCGGTCTCCCTGGCGCTCATCCCACCGGCAAACAATCGTGTCTCGTGCTCCTTCAGCTTGGCCTCGAGGATCTCGAGTTCGCCATCCGACTTGTCCAGTTGGAGATCGAGCTCTCTCAGAATGTCGGCCGAGGCGTCTCTCTTGGCCTCGAGCTCCTTGAGCCTGGAGTTGACATTCTTATAGGCCTCCAACTCCGGAAGCGCCTGTCGTTTCTCGAGAAGACGATCTATCTGCAGATCCAGTTTTTGCACATCGAGGAGATCGGCGAGACTCGGTAGCTCCATCAAGTTGGGGAGGGTAGTGGCGATCTAGGTCCATGTTTGCGGGTCGATGTAGGTCAGATCGACCACCTCCACATGGGAAACGCTGACAATGAGATCGACAAGGGCCCTCATTCCGGGCCGCTCGGTGGCCGTATGGCCAGGATCGATGATCGCAAGGCCAAGATCTGCCGCCCTAACTGCCCGATGGTGAGGGACGTCGCCTGTCACCAGGGCGTCCGCTCGATCAGCGGCTAAGGCAATGAAGTCCGAACCGGACCCGGGGACAACTGCCACCCGGTCGAGGTGGGCATGTCGATCGCCGGTAATTCGCAGACCATTGGCACCGAAAGCATCCGAGACAAGAGCGTCGAGCGCGGCGAGCGTGGCGTCGAAGCCACCCACTCGGCCGATGTCGGGGACGCCCTCCGCTGGGTCGCCGCCAAAAGGCTCCAGCTCTCGGAGTTGGAGGGTGGATGCGAGGGCATCGGCGGTGCCGCCGGGGGCGGCGTCAAAGTCGGTGTGAGTCACAAGGAGGTTCACCCCCATCGACACCAGGCGAAAAGCACGAGCCTCGGCGGAGCGTCCGGCCAGCAACCGGTTGGTCGGCTCGAAGAGAAGCGGGTGATAGGTCACCAGCAAATCGACGGGCGTCTGCTCCAGAGCCTCGATGACCTCTTCGTTCACCTCATGACAGACGCCGGCACGCTCGACCGACGCGTCCGGGTCGCCGAGTTGGAGACCGACAGGGTCCCAGGAGGCAGCGTTCTCGGGTCGAGTGCGCTCTGCCAGGGCTTCGGTGAGCTCGCGAACTTGTGACACATCCGGCATCGTAGAGACCGACGTATCCTCCTCGGCGGAATGGACCTCTCCCCCGCACTCAGTTGGCAACCACCCGACCACTGGCAGAAGCTCACCGTTGTCGACTCACATGCCGGCGGCGAGCCATTCAGGGTGGTGATCGAGGGCCTGGCACCCATCCCTGGCGAAACCGTATTGGAGAGGCGCCGCTTCGCTCAGGAGAACCTCGACGAGTTGAGGATCGCGCTGATGTGGGAACCCCGGGGACACGCCGACATGTACGGGGGTTGGATCGGCCCACCGGTCGAACCCGACAGCGATTTATCTGTGTTGTTCCTTCACAACGATGGTTTCTCGACCATGTGTGGTCACGGGATCATTGCGCTGACCAAGGTCGTACTCGACACCGGAATCCTTCAGCTCCAACCGGACGAGACCCCGATCCGAATCGACACGCCCGCCGGCCAGGTGACTGCCATGCCGAGCATCGAGAGTGGACAAGTGACCTCGGTTCGGTTTCGGAACGTTCCCTCCTTCGTTACCGAACTCACATCGACGATCACGGTCGAAGGAATCGGCGACATGACCTACGACCTCGCTTTTGGGGGAGCTTTCTACGCCTACGTCGACGCAGACTCGATCGGTGTCGACCTTTCCGATGCCGCGGGACTCGTCGCATCAGGTAGGGCGATCAAGAAAGCCATCAGCGCGAGCCGGTCGATCGAGCATCCCGACGATTCCGAACTCGGTTTCCTCTACGGAGTGGTCTTCACAGGAGAACCGGGCGACCCAGCCAACTACAGCCGGCACGTCTGTGTGTTTGCAGACGGCGAGGTCGATCGTTCTCCGACCGGCACCGGCGTCAGTGGTCGACTGGCGATCCTTCACGCCCGGGGCGAGATCGACATCGACCAGAGGATCAACGTTGAGAGCGTCGTCGGCAGCGAGTTCACCGGCCGGATCGTCGACATGGCTACGACCGGGGAGTACAAGGCCGTGATACCGGAAATCTCAGGCACCGCCCACATCGTGGGCAGAAGCGAATTGTGGATCGACCCGGACGACGCGCTCAATCCCGGGTTCCTGATCAGATAGATGAATCTGACCGTCTACTTCTAACCCTCTTCACTCTCGCCCTCAGTAGATCTGGTCGACGAAGGTCTGCTCCTGGAAGGGCGGTCTCATGTAGGGGAGGTTTTGCATGACCGGTATCTCGACCGGATCGGGTGTGACGTCGGCATAGTCGATCTGGGAAAGGATGTGGTTTATGCAGTTGAGCCGTGCCCGTCTCTTGTAATCGGACGGAACCACGTACCAGGGTGCCTGCTTGATGTCCGTGAACTGGAAGGTGGTGTCCTTGGCCATCGAATAGCGCACGTATTGGCGATGCTCCTCCAGATCCATGTCGGAGAGCTTCCAACGCTTGAGGGGCTCCCGATTCCGTGATTCGAACCGTTTGCGTTGCTCCTCATAACTCACCGAGAACCAGTACTTGAGCACGGTTATCCCCGAACGAACCAACATCCGCTCGAACTCGGGACAGGATCGCAAGAACTCCTCATGCTCGTCCTCTGTGCAGAAACCCATCACCCACTCGACGTTGGACCGGTTGTACCAACTGCGGTCGAAAAGAACGATCTCGCCTGCCGCCGGCAGATGACTGACATAACGCTGAAAATACCACTGGGTCAACTCGCGTTCCGTCGGTTTGGGAAGGGCGGCCACACGCACGATTCTTGCGCTGGTGCGCTCGGTGATCCTCTTGATCACACCACCTTTGCCGGCTGTGCCACGCCCTTCGAAGACGATCGCTACTCGAAGACCCTCCTGAACCACCCAGTACTGGAGTTTGACCAGTTCTTCCTGAAGTCGAGCTAGCTCGCTCTCGTAGAACTGCTTCTTGAGACGGCCTTCATCGGTGTAGTGCTCGGCCCCCGCCGGCGTGTCATAACTGACATATTCGTCTGCGCCTTCTGGAAGCGTGGAAGTATCTCGTTGATCGTGGGTCATCACTCTCTCATCTGACACCGATCACAGCTTAGAAAGATTCGGCGAGCGGTTGGATCGATGCCTCCGATTGGTTCAAGAATTGTCAGATGACCTGGCTCAGCCCTCCGTCGACAATCATCACCTCTCCCGTGGTGTAGGTGTTGGTGGCCAGGGCCATCACCGAGTGCGCTATGTCGTCTGGTGTTGCCGACCGACCGAGCGGAGCCGTGTCCGACACGTGCTTGTGCATTCCTTCCCAATCTGACGTCCAAGGGGTGGCCACGAGTCCGGGCGCCACTGCGTTGACCCGCACCGGACCACACGATTTGGCCAGCAACACGGTCAATTGGTTGAGAGCCGCCTTGCTCATGGAGTAGGCAATCGAACTGCCGATTGGACGGACGCCCGCGATCGAAGTGACCATGACCACGTTGCCGTCCGGAGACTTTCTGAGGTGGGGCATTGCGGCTTTGGTCAGCCACCATGTACCGAACACATTGACCTCGAAGGTCCGTCGGAAGATCTCGTCGGTGAGAGCATCCAGATCCTCATGGGCGACCTGAGTGGTCCACCCGGCGTTGTTGACAAGAACGTCGAGTTGGCCAAAGCGATCGAGCGTCGCAGCTACCAGCGCCCGTCCCTGCTCCTGATCACTGATATCGGCCTGAACGTAGATCGATTCGCCTGGAAGTGACCTGGAAACAGCCTTGCCGGCATCCACCGATGTTGCCGAATTGACCACGACCTGAGCGCCCGCCGCGGAAAAACGATGAACGACGGCCTCGCCTATACCACTCGACGATCCGGTCACGATCGCCACTCTTCCCTCAAGGTCTGTCAATAGGTCTCTCCTTCCGGGGTGGATCAATGATGGCAGGTGAAACGATGCGACTTGACCAAGACTGGCGGATCTGGACGGCGACTCAGCAGGGTGGACAAGATTGCCCACCTGACTCCTTACCCTATCGCGCGTGGAATACGGCCCGACGACAGCTCTCATCGTCGTCGATGTCCAGAATGACTTCGCCGACCCGAAGGGAAACCTCTCGGTCGCGGGCGGTGAGGACGTCATCGACTTCATCAACGAACAGATCAAAGCCGCTTCGCGGGCTGGCGCTACCGTCGTCTACACCCAGGACTGGCATCCGGAGTCGACTCCGCATTTCGACGTGGAGGGAGGCATCTGGCCTGTCCACTGTGTCGCCGATACGCCTGGGGCCGAGCTGCACCCTGCCTTGGAAGTGATCGAGGGAGCGGTGCGGGTTAAGAAGGGCGTTGGGGGCGAGGACGGCTACTCGGCGTTCAACGTCCGCGATCCGGAAACCGGGAACGAGACCTCGACTGGCTTGGCAAGCCAGCTTCGCAACTCGGGTATCGAACGAATCGTCGTCCTCGGCCTGGCGCTCGACTACTGCGTGAGGGAATCTGCCGTCGACGCGGCCAGCGCCGGGTTCGAAACCACGCTGCTTGCCGATGGGACCCGTCCGGTCAACCTCATGGTCGGCGACGGCGTCCGAGCCGTCGCCTCACTGATCGAGGCGGGAGTAGCGGTCGAGTAGACCCTCAGCCTCGCCCCATCGCCGACTCCACCATTTGCCTCTGGAGCCGTTTCATCCGACCGGTCAGCGAAACGTGATAGATGTGGGGGTTGACCAGCCTGCGAACGCCGGGATCGAGCCGCTCCAGATCGGCGATTCGGCGGTCCCGGAGCACGTCAATCGCCGGATTGCCATCCTGGCGAAGACCACCCCGAAAGGCGGGTTCCAACAACTCCTCGACACCTGAGAGCTCGGCCGTTATCAAGGTGCGATGCACATCCCGGTGATGGTGAAACAGCTCAACGCGATCTGAATCGAATGGCTCCTCGTCGGCGATGGCGACCACATCGGCGGTAGCGAAACCGCGCTGGTCGTAGGCGCGAAACACCCGCTTCTCTCCAGGCGCGGGGATCTTCGTCACGTCCTCCGAGACCTTGATGGCCGGAACCCACTCACCTGCTTCGTCACCAACGGCAACCAGCTTGTACACACCACCCAAGGCGGAGTCGCCGTGCGAGGTGATCAACCTGGTTCCGACACCAAAGATGAGACGGTTCACAAGACGCTCGGGGTCCAGCCCGTATTGCGACGCCTCGGCATCGATCTGAGACAGAATCTGCCAGATCGCCAGCTCATCGAGATCGGACGACAACACAATCGACACATCTTCAAACCCTGCCTGGTCAAGCAGGCTCACCGACTGAATTGCCAGATAAGCGAGATCTCCCGAGTCGAGTCTGATGCCAACCGGTTGATGCCCTCGAGCTTTCAGCTCGCCGAAGACGGTGATCGCATTGGGTACCCCCGACTCGAGAACGTCAATGGTGTCGACGAGAAGGATGCACTCATCGGGGTAGACCCTGGCGAACTTCCGGAACGCCTCGAGCTCCCCCTCTCCCAGCGCCATGAAAACCTGGACCATCGAATGGGCGTGAGTTCCTTTGGGGTCGAACCCCACCAAATCGGAAAGGGCCACATTGGAAGTGAAGTCGCAACCACCGATCAGGGCCGCGCGGCCACCGGCGTGCGTTCCGGAATCGGGTCCGCGCCTCATCCCGAACTCGAGCACAAGACCCCTCCGGGCCGCTTCTTTGACCCGTGATGCCTTGGTGGCGATCAGGGTCGGGTAATTGAGGCGGTTGAGGAAGGCGGTCTCCAGGATCTGAGTCATCGCCAGCGGCCCTCTGATGGTTGCGACCGGCACATTCGCGTGGACAGCCCGCCCCTCGGAAATGGCGTCGATCTCAACAGAGGAAAAGTCGCCGTGCTCAGACAGCCAAGCCAGGAATCCGTCGTCGAACCGTTGCTTGCCATGGCGGTCCGTTTGCTTGCCGAGGGTGGCTAAATCGGTGTCTTCGAACCGAGTTTTCTCCATCCACTGCAGCAACCAGCCCAGACCTGCGGCGATGCAGTAGCCCGCCTGATGTGTGCCGTAGTCCGGATAAGAGCGAAAGAAGTAGTCGAACTGGGCTGTGCGATCGGCCAAGCCCTCCCTCCAATACAGCTGAGCCATCGTGAGCTGGTATTGGTCGGTGGCGAGAATGCCGCCAAGACCTTCCTGGGGAACTGACATAGCGGTCATTCAATCATGCGGCCTCCCCCACGCGTAGGGACCTTCGCCTCTACAGCACCTCGGTGGGACATGGAAGATAGAAGCGAGCAACGTAGGAGTAACGGTGACATCACCCAAAACCACGGAGATTCCACTCGAGAGAATTTCTGACCTACAAAGTCGGCTTCCCGCCGCCAACACCGCAGACGTCACCATCGAAGTTCTGGGCAAGGACCTGGGAGATCAGGTCCAGGCCCAACGTCTGCCGTGGCACTCGCTCATCTATGACCTATCCAACGACATCCTCGAGTTGTCGGTCGGTGGACGCGACCACCGGGTCCCAGTTGTCTTGCGACATGAGATCCATCATCCATCCCGGGTCTGGACGGAGGAGTTCGATGGGTCGGTTCGCGCCATCTCGATCGAGTCGAGCGACGAATCCCAGACCATCGTCCGCTTCCACCAGCGGCCCAAACTCAGCCCGGGCTGACCGAGTATCAGAAAGGCTGCCCATGTACTTCCTCGACCGTATCGATGCAGGCCGGCAACTTGCCAAACTCGTCAAGCAGCAGGATTTCCTCGACCAAGAGACCGTGGTGCTGGGCCTACCTCGAGGTGGGCTCCCGGTTGCCTACGAGATCGCGATGGCGCTTGACGCCCCTCTCGACGTGATTGTCGTGCGTAAGCTCGGAGTACCCTTCCAGCCTGAATTGGCCATGGGCGCAATTGGCGAGAACGGAATAAGGACAATCAACCAAGATATCGTCTCGATGACGGGTGTCAGCTCGAATGACCTTGAGGCAGCTGAGCGTCGTGAGCAGATTGAGTTGAGGCGAAGGTCTCAACGATTCCGGTCCCATCGCCCGCGAATCCCTTTGACCGGACGAACGGCGCTTATAGTTGACGACGGTATCGCCACGGGGTCCACCGCTCGCGCGGCATGCCACGTTGCCAGAGCTCAGGGCGCATCGAGAGTCGTACTGGCGGTACCGGTAGCCCCACCGAGCACACTCCGAGAGCTCCGAAAGGATGCGGATGACGTAATCTGTCTGCACGAAGCAGAGCCACTTTGGGCCGTCGGCGAGGCCTACGCAGACTTTGCCCAGACCAGCGACGACGAGGTCACCGATTTGCTGGAGAAGGCCGAGAAACGTCATGGGGAGTCGGCGAGAGGACCGGCGAAAGGGCGCTCGGCGAGGGACGAAGAGATCGTGGTTGCCGTTGACTCCCTTCGCCTTGCCGGTCATCTCGCTATTCCCAAAGATCCCAAGGGCTTGGTGGTGTTCGCCCATGGGAGTGGGAGCAGTCGCCATAGTCCGCGCAACCGCTTCGTGGCTGAAGTGCTGAACCAGGCGGGGTTGGGAACTCTCCTGTTTGACCTGTTGACCCCTGCCGAGGAGAGAGAAAGGACCAACGTCTTCGACATTCAGCTCTTGGGTGGACGTCTTTCCAAGGTCACCGACTGGCTGTGCTCTCTGCCCGAGACTTCGGACGTCCCCATCTCGTACTTTGGTGCCAGCACCGGCGCCGCTGCCGCGCTTTGGGCTGCAGCCGAGCCTACGACACGAATTGCCGCTGTCGTCTCCAGAGGTGGTCGGCCCGATCTGGCTGGAGCACGTCTCTCCGAGGTACGGAGCCCCACCCTCCTCATCGTGGGCGGTCATGACCAGGTTGTGGAGGAACTCAACAGACAAGCCCAAGACCAGCTTCGATGCGAGAGCAGCCTTGTGATCGTTCCCGGCGCCACTCACTTGTTCGAGGAGCCTGGCACATTGGAAGAGGTGGCTTCGCTGGCCTGCGACTGGTTCCTCAGCCATGCCAAGCCAGGACACCAACCCTCAAATCACCTGCCGACATGGGATCCGTCCCTGGAGCATGCCCGTGAAGAAGCCCAGGGAACCGAGCTCTATGAAGATCCTCTCGGCAGTTCTCTCCGAGTCGAGCGAGAGGAAGCTCAGGGAGTCGACGTGTTCGCCGACCCCGACGCGACTGTTCCTGTCAAAGCACTGACCGAAGGTTCGCCAGGACACGAGACACTCACAGGCGATCAGGTCGAATTGAGACGCAATGAAGAAGATGAGTGGCAGCGGTCGGACCCGGAAACCGAAGGTTGACAACGCGCCACCGATACTGAGAAGCAGAAGTGATTACAGATCTCGAACCAGCTGTGCAGGATCGCACATGAACGGTGCGGCGAGTCTCATCGACCTCACGGGCGACGAATTGCAGACGTCGTTACGGGTGGCCATGGTGACGCGGTTTCCGCCTAGTTGCTCTGGGGCCGCCCAGGCCTCATCCGATCTGGCCGACACGTTGGTTGTCCGTTTTGGGATCGACGTCGAGGTGATCCGGTTGGTCCCGCTAGGCGAGCATGCGGCTCCCGGGCTTCCAGTCGTGATGGAGGTGAACCCGAGTTGGAGTCTGGGGGGAGAAGCTGCCGCCGCCCGAGCGAGTCATTGCGATGTGGTGCTTGTGCAACTCGAGCACTCGTCTCCGATGCAGCTGGTCGACGAGCTGATCGGTCGGTCGGAGGTCCCGGTTGTGCTGGTACTTGATGACGTTGCGCCCGACGGCACCGACCTTGCCGAGTCGGTTGCTGCACTGGCGAAGAGGGCGGATGCGGTTGTCGTTCCTTCGAGAACGGCACGAGAGCGTATTCGTGAGCAAACCTCCGGCTCGGTCCGGGCCGAAGTCATCCCACATGGTTCATCATGGTCGGCGCTGAAGCCACGGCAGGGGATCCGCCGCCGCATCCTCACCTGGGGCTTCATGAGTCCGGGAATGGGTGTCGAAAGGATCATTCATGCTCTAGCGCTGCTGGGCGACATCGAGCCGGCACCCCATTACCGAATCATCGGGGTAGCCCATCCGACCTGGTCGAACACGGAGGCTGCCAGGCATCGACGCCAACTGCTCAAGACGGCCGAAGCCCTTGGAGTGGGCGACTCCGTCGAATTCGGCCCCGTCTTGCACTCAAGGGAGGAGCTGTTTGCCGAGACTCGGGAAAGCGACATCCTCGCCGTCATGTACGACGCCCAGGACCGCGCCGCCTCCCGTATTCTCACCGAGGCTGTCTCTGCCGGACGGCCGGTAGTAGCCACACGATTCCCTGGAGCGGTCGAGTTGCTGGCGTCCGGCGCTGGGCTGACCGTGGCGCATGAAGACACGGCCGAGTTGGCAATGGCCCTACGGCGTCTCCTGACCGACGACGAGGCCTACCTCGAGGCCGCGGAGGCAGCTCGCTCCCTCAGCCCGAGCCTGGGATGGGACTCGGTGGCACGGCGATTCTTCGATTTGCTCATGGGACTGTCGATCAGGGGCAAGCTCGACTCAGCTGCGAGATCCTGAGATCCTCGACCTCGCCCGACCATCAGACCATCATCAGGTGAACATGGTGACCGTCAACCGCAGCGACATCGAAATCCGACCTGATCCCACGAGGGTGGTAGCAAAGCCGTTTCTTCCAGGCGAGACCACATTCGCCGGAGGACCCACTCGGGTCGAGCTCATCGCCGATCGGGCCCTCCAGTTGTCCAAACCAGAGGCCTCTCGGCTACTGGAACGCACACGCGCGTCGTTCGCGGGAAGACACCTCGATCTGGAAAACGTTTGGGAGGAGAATGTCACCGCGGCGACCGCGCAATATCCCGACTTGGAACAGGTCGTAGGTGAGCGGCGGGCGTTGCTGGGAGCCTTCTTCACCCAGGAGTACGCTCCGGAGGCGGCAGCAGTGTGCAACCCGTCGATGGTTCCTCTGTCTGAGCCCAACACAGACGGCCGGTTCATTCTGAGCCTGCGGGCGATCGGAGAAGGCCACATCTCGTCGGTCGAGTTCCGGTCTGGATACGTCGACAGCGAAGGATCGGCACAACTGGATGCCCCCACCCCGTACCTGAGTCTCGGCAGTCGCCGCACACCGATCTACGAGAACAAGACGTTTCGGGACAAACTCGTGGCGCTCAACGCCGATCCGACATTGGTCGGCGTCGTTATGGATCAGCTTCCGGACCGATTCAGCTTTACCGAGCTGGAGGCGGCGTTGGATTTGATGCAGCGCGGCGAAGTGTCGGGGGCGTCGGCCTTTGAGACGTCGCGGCTCATCCAATGGCTGGCGGCGTCGAACTACGAGCTGAGCTTTTCCGGAGCAGAGCCGATCTCGGAGCGGGTTCTGCTTCCGGCCAGCCCAGCCGAGAGTCGCGGGATCGAGGATGCGAGGTTCGTCCGGTTCGTTGAAGAGGACGACACAACGACCTACTACGCCACCTACACCGCCTGGGACGGTTTCTCGATCCTGCCCCAGCTCATCGAGACCCGCGACTTCGTGACTTTCCGATTCGCCACCTTGAATGGCGCCTGCGCCAGGAACAAGGGAATGGCCCTGTTCCCAAGACGGATAGGTGGTCTTTACACAGCGATCGGCAGACACGACCTCGAGAACCTCCACATCCTGAGAAGCGACCAACTTCGAGTGTGGAACCACTCGGAGCTGTTGTGCGCACCGGAGCGAGGTTGGGAGACCGTGCAGTTGGGCACCTGTGGATCTCCAATCGAGACACCTGAGGGCTGGCTGGTGCTCACCCACGGAGTGGGTCCGATGAGGACTTATGCTCTGGGCGCGTTGTTATTGGATCTCGAGAGGCCGACTCAGGTGATCGGCCGTCTCGAGACACCTCTCCTCGAGGCAGATCCCGATGAACGTGACGGGTATGTGCCCAATGTCGTCTATTCATGCGGAGCCATGGCTCACGCCGGGTGGCTGGTGATCCCCTACGGATTTTCGGACAGGGCGGTACGCATCGCAAAAGTGGCTCTCGACGAGCTCCTCGAGGCAATGGTCTGATCAGTTTTGTGCAGATGCCCATCAGTCTCCAACACCTTCCGGTAGGCCCTGACGTATCCGCGGGTCATCGCTTCGATGCTCATTCGAGCCACCGCATCCCGACGACACTCCTCTCTATCGAAGTCGGCAAGCCGAGCGACGGCGGCGGCGGCCCCATCGACATCATCGACAACGGCCCCGGTGACCCCGTCGCGGATGAGTTCGGGCAGGGACCCGCGACGCCAGCCGATTACCGGGGTGCCCGAAGCTAACGCCTCCGCTACCACGAGGCCGAAAGGCTCGGGCCAGCGCAGTGGCATCAAGAGGGCAGCGGCGTCTCGGTAGACGGTTCCGAGGGCGGAGCGGTCAAGCGGCCCGAGGTACTCGACCATGTCGCCACCCAACCAAGGACGCACCTTTTCCTCGAAATACTCATAATGTCGCTCCTCGATCATCCCCGCCATCTTTAGCTGGCGACCGGTCCTGCGAGCGACATCGATGGCGAGGTGTGGGGCCTTCTCGGGGGCCATTCGCCCCGCGAAGAGAAGGTAACCACCCCGTCCCTCCCCGGGTAGGAAGCGATCACAGTCGATACCGTTGTAAACGGTTGCCACATACCGAATCTCCGGGAACATGTCGCGCTCAGCGTCAGATATCGAAACGAAGGGAAGATCTTTGTATCGGATCAAAGCAGGATGAATGGCTCCGTTCCACGCGGCACCGTGGAGTGTCGTCACCATTGGGACCGGGAGCAGCGACGCGTAACCGAGAGCATGAACGTGCAAATGGGAATGGATTATGTCGAACCGGCCCTTGGCAGACAGCTCGGCCATAGTGGCGACGTGCATCTCCTCCCAGATGCGATGGTCCGGGGGTGAGTCGACTTGGGGCCATTCGTCGAGTGGGTAAGGGACGGTGGCTACCAGATCCGCCTCGGTCTCGGATCCGGCAGGCCCGAAAAGGGTTACGTCGTGCCCATCACCAACCAGCCCGTTGGTCAAGTTGGCAACCACTTGCTCCCAAGGGCCGTATCCGACCGGCGGGATCTGGTGACTGATCGGTGCCAACATCGCAATCCTCATTCGTGACCGGCCCGCTCCCTGGTTGGTCCTTCGGCTCCCACAGGGGACAGTGTGGCTACTCGGTGGCAAGCCTGAAGCACGGCGAGACCGGCGATCGTCGACTCCGCCCCACGGTTCTCGTTTGCTCCCGTGCTTGTGAGGCCATCCCGGCATGCCCCCGTCGCCGGGTCGTAGAGCGCCACACCAATGTCATTGTCACCGGAAAGCCATGAGTCTGCCCGGAGAACGGCATCATGCCATCGCCGATCAGCCGTCAGGTTCCATGCTCGTTGCGCTGCGCCGGCGATGGCCGCGGCTTCGATCGGCTGCTGGTCGAAACCTGGGCGGGGCTCACCCGGTTCCCAGCCGCCGACAGCGGTGAACGAATAGTGGCCATCTCTAGTCTCAGTTTCGTCGAGCCAGGCGAGCGCTTCGAGTCCTCGATCAATCAGATCCTGGCGATCCAACATTTCGCCCATGGCGAGCATCGCATCGGGGAGGCGGCCGTTGGCGTAACTGAGACGAGGCTCTGGCCACGGTTGGAGAGCTTCCTCGAAGCGCGCCGCGGCGGACTCCAGAATGGCAGTCACTTTCTCATCCTCAGGATGTACCCGCCACAGGGCATGGGCCCCAAGCGCGGCGTAAGCGTGAGGCCGCAAATGCGGTGACTTTGGGATACGAGCACTTTCCAGCGCCGAGCGTGCCGCTGCCCGCCATTCAGGACGTGGTGCGCTGGTCCTGGCTACGCCAAGTGCCCAGATGGCGCGTCCTTGGGTGTCATCTGAACCGTAAACGTCGCGCCAGCGACGGTCGTAGCCGAGACGGTTGTGGAATCTCCCGTTCGGCTCCAGGGCGTGCATCACGAAGCCGAGAAGGACCGGGATAGCGCTCTCGAGATGCGGTCTGGGCTGAGCATCGCACAGCACGATGAGGGCCCGAGCGGCGTCGTCGACGGTGTAGCCGTGATCGCGTCGAGGGATTCCGTATTTGCTGTGTTCGAGGATGCCGGTGTCGTCGATCAGCAGCAGCAGATGGTCGTAGCGGGCGATGAGAGGGCCCACGCGTCAGACCGCCGCCGGCATTTGGGTGACTTCGTGCACCACTTGCTCGTACTGCGCAGCGACGCTCGTCCACTCGAGGCTTGGCGCCAGTCGTCGTTGCGCCTCGACGACACGCCCCATTCTCGCCGGCGAATCCAGCAGGCCGGCAATCGCATCCGCCAAAGCCTCTGGGCTCCGATTTGGAGTGACTGCCACAGCACCCTGTTCGGCGAGCTCGACGGCATGAGAAAACGCGGTGGCGACGATGGGCACAGACGCCGCCACGGCCTCAACCAGTACCCCGGAGACGACCTGCTCGCTGGACTCGTAGGGCAAGACCACGACGTCCGTTGCCCGCAGCAGCTCGTTGAGCGACTCCCGCGGTAGATAGTCGTTGATGAACTCGACCGTCTGGCTCAGGTCGAGCCGTTCCGCCATGTCCTGGAGAGTAAGTCGGTAGGCCTCCCCGTGTGCATCGAGGACTTTGGGGTGGGTTCTACCCACGATGACATAGCGCAACCCGGGAAAGCGACGCCGGAGCAGCGCAACGGCTTTCAGAGCCGATTCGAGACCCTTACCAGGCCCGATCAGGCCCCATGTGAGCAAGGCCGGAGCCGAACCGGAAGAGCCAGCCGTTTCAGAGCTCTTGGCGAAAGGGTTTCGATGTACTGAGTGAGTCCCGTGAGGTATCACTGCCGTTGTTCGAGGGTCGATCCGGTAGCGATCGATCAGCACACGTTGTGCCGAGCGGGTGGGCACCGCTGTGAGCAAGGAGAGAGCGGCGAGGCGTTCCAGGATATACCGATGCGTCTCGTTCGGACGGGCTCCAACAGTGTGAAGTATCGTGATAAGTGGGACCTCGATCTTCTCGGCCAGATCGAGCACAGCCTTGCCGGAGTCCGGGCCCCAGATGCCGTACTCATGCTGCAGAACGACGGCGTCAAAGCTCGCCAACTGCTCCGCCACCGCTCCTAAACATCGACCATCCTCCGGGTTGAGTGTTGCGATCACCTCCCCGCCTGTGGAAGCGCCGTCGTCATCGTGCCCATCCAGCACCCTGACGACGTCGAGCCCTGCGCCGCTCCCGCGGTTCCGGGTCATTGCCTCTCGAAGTGATGCCGTGAAAGAAGCCAACCCGCACACCGTCGGTGGGTAAGTGCTGACGAAGCAAACCCGTGGAAAAGACGCCGCGCCGGTGCCAACCGCTCTCACATCGCCCGTCCAGGAACTCTGAACCGGTTCCGTTCCGTTTGTCACAGAAGCCTCACTCGTGCATTCCCAACTCGCTCCACAGTACGCCCCGGCGAGATGATCCCAACAAGAATGGGGCAGCCAACCCCGAAAGACCGCCCCGTCCTGGTTACTCGGATCTAAGGAAACCGCTGAACATGCATATCACTCGACGGCATTCGTCAGCAGACTCCTAAACCGTGGTCGGGGTGCGAACCTCAACCTTGACTTTCCGGGGCTCGGCGAGCTGCTCGTCGGGCATCGGAACCATCACAGTGAGGATCCCGTTGTCGTAGTCGGCACGGATCTTGTCCACGTCGACTCCTTCAGGGAGCACCACATCCCGCTGGAAGGAGCCGTAACGGCATTCCCGGAGATAGCGGTTGTCTTCGCTGATCTCCTTTTCCATCTTCTTCTCACCCTTGATGTGGAGGACGTTCTCCTCTACCTCGATGGTG